>CALRVU010000421.1:0-3967 GCA_943371685.1 Bordetella parapertussis
TGGCGTCAACCTCGTCTTCGGCTTGAGCTTGAGCTCGCTGGGCCAGCGCATGCTGGTAAAGCGCATTGCGCGGCGCGCCACTCAGCTCTGCCGCCAGGGCCACGGCCTGCTTGAGCGGCAGATCGCGCTGCAGCACGGCCAACTGGCGCAAGGCTTCGGCCGGCAAGCCTTCGGCCACCGCTTCAGCGGGCGGGGCATGCAGCACCAGCACAAACTCGCCCCGGCGCCGGTTGGCGTCGGCGGCCAGCCAGGCGGGCAAGTCCTCGGCGCGGTGCGTGCTGAGGTCCTCGAACTGCTTGGTCAACTCTCGGCAGATCGTCACCGTGCGGCCCGGGCAGCGCTCCGCCAGCAGATCAACCAAGGCCTCGATGCGGTGGGGGGCCTCGAACACCACACAAGCGCAGCGCTGCTGCAGCAGCTCGTTCAATGCAGCCAGCCGCTCCGAGCCCTTGGCCGGCAGAAACGCCGCAAAGTGAAAGCCCTGCCCCCCCTCATTGCCGGCGCCGCTCAAGGCCGTGACCACGCTGCTGGCACCTGGCAGAGGCACCACCACATGGCCCGCCGCCCGGGCCTGGGCCACCAGCACCGCCCCCGGGTCGGACACGGCCGGCGTTCCGGCGTCGCTCACATAGGCCACGCGCTCGCCACGCGACAGGCGCTCCAGCACCCGGTGGGCAGCACTGTGCTCGTTGTGCTCGTGCAAGGCGATCAGGGGCTTGTCCAGCCCCAGGTGGCGCAGCAAGCCGCCGCTGACACGCGTATCCTCACAGGCCACCGCGTCCACCAGCGCCAGCAGGTGGATGGCACGCAGACTGAAGTCAGCCAGATTGCCGATCGGCGTGGCCACCACATAGAGCGCACCGGTCGGAAAGCGCTGGCCGCCGGCTGCCGCGGCAGCGGCCTGCAACAGCACGTTCAGGGAGGCGGGGGAAGTCATGATCACGAAGCCCAGGTCAGAGGCAGCACAAGCCGCAGAGCGCACCGGCACGCAGGCAGAGGACCGTGCGCTGGCCTATCTGCAGCAGCGCGGAATGCGGCTGTTGGAGCGCAATTATCGGCTGGCGCGGGGGCCCTCGCGCCGCGCCGGCGAGGTCGATCTGATCCTGCGCGACCGGGACGGCACCCTGGTCTTCGTCGAAGTGCGCGCCCGGCGCAACGCCAGCCATGGCGGTGCGGCCGCCAGCGTCACCCACGCCAAGCAGCGCAAGCTCATCTACGCCGCCCAGCATTACCTGCTGCGCTGGACCAGCCTGCCGCCCTGCCGCTTCGATGTGGTGGCCGTGGACGGCAACGAGATCGAATGGCTGCCCGCCGCCTTCGACGCCCAGTGACCGTCGCGCTTATGATCGCCGCCCATGCTTGAAGCCCGCATCCAGCAACATTTCTTCGAAGCCGCCGACCTGCTCTATCAGGTGGCGGACTCCCTTTCACGCCCCATCTCCGAGGCTGCGCAGGCCGCCGTCGGCTGCCTGACGTCCGGCGGCAAGGTCCTGGCCTGTGGCCAAGGCGCCGATGCCGACCTGGCGTCCTGGCTCTGCTCGGCCCTGATGCTGCGCTTCGAACGCGATCGGCCGCCCTTGGCCGCCATCGCGCTGGGGCCCCAGCTGGCACGCCCGCTGGTGGCCGACACCGCCGCCGGCTCGTCGGATGGCTTGGCCGCACAGGTGCGGGCCCTGGGTCATGCCGGCGACCTGCTGGTGGTCTTTGCCGGCGTGCGCGCCGGTGATGCCGCCCTGCGCGCCGCCGTCACCGCCGCTCATGAACAAGAACTCTGCGTGGTCCTGCTGACCGGCGGCGACCCCGGCGGCTGGCCCGACCTGCTGGCCGAGACCGACGTCTGGATCCCCGTGGCCAACCCGCGCGCCGCACGCGCCCGCGAGCTGCACCTGCTGGCTCTGCATGCGCTGTGCGATGCCATCGACATTCAACTGCTGGGCGAAGACGGGCCGGAATGAGCACCCGCCGCCCTGCTGCCCCTCACAAACGAACTTCCTTCGGGACTCTCTCCATGATCAAGAACCGTGCTTTGCCATTGCTGGCCTTGCTGGCCGTCACCCCCCTGCTTCCGGCCTGCGCCCCCATCCTGCTCGGCGGCGCCGCCGTCAGCGGCGTGATGCTTTACAGCGACCGCCGCACCTCCGGTGCCCAGGTTGAAGACCAGTCGATCGAGAACAAGGCGGCCAAGCAGATCCATGCGCTGATCGGCGACCGCGGTCACGTCAGCGCCGTCAGCTACAACCGGATCGCTTTGCTGACGGGCGAGGTGCCAACCGAGGCTGACCGCGCAGCAATCGAGAAGTCGGTGGCCGGCATCGAGAACCTGCGCTCGGTGGTCAACGAGATTGCCGTGATGACCAGCAGCACGCTGACCTCGCGCTCCAACGACCTGCTGCTGACCAGCAAGGTCCGGGCGACCTTTCTGGACGCCGGCAGCTTCGAGGGCAAGGCCTTCAAGCTGGTGACCGAGCGCGGCACGGTGTTCCTGATGGGCCGCGTCACCGCGGCCGAAGCCGACCGGGCGGCCGAGCTGGCCCGCTCGGTGAGCGGCGTGCAGAAGGTGGTGCGGGTGGTCGAGTTGATCAGCCCGGAGGAACTTCGCGCCCTGCAAAGCACCACGGCACCTGCCAACGCGCCGCAAACCGCACCGCGGCCCTGAGGCCGCTCAGCCTGCTCAGCGCAGGCGGCGGATCAGGCTGGAAGTGTCGAGACGGCCACCGCCCTGCGCCTGCACATCGGCATAGAACTGGTCGACCAGCGCGGTGACGGGCAGGCGAGCGCCATTGCGCCGAGCCTCGTCCAGCACCAGGCCCAGGTCCTTGCGCATCCAGTCGACGGCAAAACCGAAGTCGAACTGGTTGTCCACCATGGTCTTGCCGCGGTTGTCGAGCTGCCAGCTCTGCGCCGCACCCTTGCCGATGACGTCCAGCACCTGCTTCATGTCCAGTCCGGCGCGCTGACCGAAGGCGATGGCCTCGGACAAGCCTTGCACCAGCCCGGCGATGCAGATCTGGTTGACCATCTTGGCCTGCTGGCCGGCGCCGCTGGCGCCCACCCGGGTGACGGCCTTGGAGAAGGCCATCGCCACCGGGGCGATGATGTCAAACGCGGCTTGATCGCCGCCGCACATCACGGTCAGTGCGCCATTGACGGCACCGGCTTGGCCGCCCGAGACGGGCGCATCGACAAAATGCAGGCCCAGGTGGCGGGCCGCACCATGCAGCTCACGCGCCACCTCGGCCGATGCCGTGGTGTGGTCGCAGAAGACCGCGCCCTCGGGCATGCCGGCCAACGCGCCGTCGGCACCCAGCACCACCGACCGCAGGTCATCGTCATTGCCCACGCAGGCGAACACAATGTCAGCACCCGCTGCCGCCTCGCGCGGGGTCGGCGCGCTGCGACCGGCGTACTCGGCCACCCAGGCGGCCGCCTTGGCCGGTGAACGGTTGTAGACCGTCACGGCGTGGCCCGCCCGGGCCAGGTGGCCGGCCATCGGGAAGCCCATCACGCCCAGGCCCAGAAAGGCCACATGGCGAGCCGGCAAAACGTCGTAGGTTCGGGTGGTCATGGTTGGCGCTCAGACAATGTGCAGATGTTCGGTGCCGGCCGCCAGGTCGCTGACCCGGGCGCGGGTGCTGTTGAGCTTGATGTTGAGCCGCAGGTCATTGACCGAGTCGGCATTGCGCAGGGCGTCTTCGTAGCTGACCGCACGGGCCTCGTACAGGTCGAACAGCGCCTGATCGAAGGTCTGCATGCCCAGTTCGCGCGAGCGCTTCATCAGCTCCTTGAGCTCACCGACCTGGCCCTTGAAGATCAGATCGGCCATCAAGGGCGTGTTGAGCATGATCTCGACCGCGGCCACGCGGCCACGCGCCTCCATCTTGGGCAACAGGCGCTGCGACACCATGGCCTTGAGGTTGAGCGACAGGTCCATCAGCAACTGGTCGCGCCGCTCTTCGGGGAAGAAGTT
>CALRVU010000422.1:0-3956 GCA_943371685.1 Bordetella parapertussis
CCAGTTCGGTTCCTCCTTCGGCGTTACCAATCTGGCGCAGGATGGCTATGCGCCGGGCTCACTCTCCGCCATCGTCATCGAGTCGACGGGCGTCATCACTGCGCGCTATTCCAACGGCCAGTCCAAGCCGGCCGGCCAGGTCGAGCTGGCGACCTTCCGCAACATGCAGGGCTTGCAGCCGGTGGGCGGCAATGGCTGGCAGCGCACCTTCGGCTCGGGCGATCCGGTGGTGGGCACGCCAGGAGTGGGCAACATCGGGGTGCTGCAATCCGGCGCGCTGGAAGAGTCCAACGTGGACCTGACCGGTGAGCTGGTCAACATGATCACCGCTCAGCGCAACTACCAGGCCAATGCTCAGACCATCAAGACCATGGACCAGGTGCTTCAGACGCTGGTCAATCTGCGCTGATCCCGTTTAGGAGCCACTGATGGACCGGATGATCTACCTCTCGATGTCGGGCGCCAAGGCGGCGATGCAGCGCCAGGAGGTGATCAGCCACAACCTGGCCAACGTCAGCACCACCGGCTTTCGCGAGCAGATGGCGGCGTTCCGCTCGGTGCCCGTGCGTGGCGATGGCGCCTCAACCCGCGCTTATGCGCTGGAGACCACCATCGGCTACAACCAGGCGCCCGGCCCCATCCAGGGCACCGGCCGCAATCTGGACGTGGCCATGAAAGGCAACGCCTGGCTGGCCGTGCAGGCGCTGGACGGCACCGAGGCCTATACCCGCGCCGGTGCGCTGGACGTGAATGCCGAGGGCCTGCTGGTGGGCCGCAACGGCCTGCAGGTGATGGGCGAGGGCGGTCCGATCACCGTGCCGCCCAATGCACAGGTGCTGATCGGCCAGGACGGCACCGTGACCGGTACCGTTCCCGGCGGCGCACCCCAGAACCTGGGCAAGCTCAAAATGGTGACGCCCGAAGGGGCGCTCAACCGCGGTGACGACGGCTTGTTCCGCGCCGCCAATGGCGACCTGGACGCCGACCCGGCCGCCCGCTTGCAGGACGGCGCCCTGGAAGGCTCCAACGTCAGCCCGGTCGAGACCATGGTCGCGATGATCTCGGCCGCTCGCCAGTTCGAGCATCAGATGAAGCTGCTGCAGTCGTCCGAGAAGCAGGACCAGCAAGCCTCGCGACTTCTGTCGACGGGCGGCTGATCCCGGGTCCGGCAGGCCGCGCGCTCAAGGCGCGATGCGGCCGAGCACGGTCAATCCCTGCGGACCTGGCCTGACGACAACGCCCTCGCCCGATGCGGGCACCACGCCTGTCAGCGCGGTGATGTTGACCTGATGCGTGATGACCACCAGCACGCCGGGACCGCGCCAGCCCGCCAGCAGCGCCTGGGCGGCGCGCGTTTGCTCGGGCGCCGCACCAGGGTCGCCAAAAAACGAATTGAAGGGCGCCTGGTCCACGCGCTGTTTCGGGAAGGCGATGTCAGCCGTCTCGCGCGTGCGGCACCACTGCGATGACCAGACCGCGCACACCGCTGCATGACGCGCCTTGAACGCCTGACCGATGCGCAAGGCTTGCGCGCGGCCTTCTTCGCTCAGGTTGCGCTGGGTGCTGCAGTCGTCCAGCTTGAAGCCCGGCGGGTCGCCACCGCCGGGGGCCATGGCGTGCCGGAACAGCACGACGGTGCCGGATTGCACGGCAGCCCAGTCGTCGGCGCTGGCGGCCGGCAGTGAGATCAGCAGGGGGGCGATTGCCAGCAAGCCGGTCAACCAATGGCGTCGTTCAATGTGCATTGCGGGGCGCTCTGATCGTCGGAAGAATCCAGCCGAAAGTGTAGGGAGGCGCCTCAGCCCCTGCCTGCAGAGGGGTGCATGCGCCGTTCACCCATGGACCAACAGTTGAGCGAGGCCGCACTACCTCGCGGTCTGCCGGCTACTGCCGGATCTTGCCTTCGCGGTTGACGATCGACAGCTCGACCCATTGCGAGGCCGTGTGGTTGATCGGCCCGGGCCCCAGTGTCAGGCGCAGGCCGCTCAGGTCCAGCGTGCCCAAGCGCTCCAGTGCATTGCGCAGGGCCTCGCGGCTGGGCGGGCCGCTGATGCGCCGCACGCCCTCGGCGATCAGGCGCCCGGCGATGTAGCCCTCCATCATCGTGAAGCCCACCGGCACCTCCAGCGGCGGATTGGCGCTGGCGGCGGCCGCGGCAAACTCGCGGCTCAGCTTGAGCGTGCCTTTGTAGGGATTGGGCACGACCTGGGCAATCGCCAGGTTCTGCATGTGCTCGTCGGCCAGGCGCTTGGAGAGTTGCTCAATGTCAGCACCCGAGTGGGCAAACAGCTGCGCCTTGCCGCCGCTGCTGCGATAGCCCTCGATGAAGGCACTGGCAGCGGCACTGCTGCTGACGATCAGGATCGCTTGCGCCGGGCTGCCCAGCAGTTGCTCGGCCGCGGGCAAGCCGCGCGAGCTGCCGGCGGGGTAGCTGGCGCGTGCCACCAGTTGCAGGCCAGCCTCCTTGCACAAGGCTTCGGTGCGGGCCACCACGGCCTGTGCGCCTTCCTCATGGAACAGGGCGACCCGTTGCAGGCCGACGGTCTTCATGTGCTGCACCAGCTTGGTCAGCTCGATGGAGGTGCTGGCGCGCACGCCGAAGACCCAGGGGTTCTCGACCTCCAGCTGGATGGTCTTGCTGCCCACCAGCGGCAGGCGCTCCTGTTCCAGCAAGCCGGATCGCAGCAGTGCACTGACCGGTTCGTCGCCGACATAGCCGGCCAGCGCCACCGGCCGGCCTTCGGCCAGCAGCCGGCGGGTCTCGCTGACGGTGTCGGCGCCCCGGCCGCCGTCGTTGCCGCGCAGCAGTTGCAGCGTGTGGCCGTTCGCGCCGCTGCTGCGGTTGTGGCCGTCAAACGCCAGCTGCAGGCCCGCGGCATAGGAGCGACCCACCACGGCCTCCGGGCCGCTCATGGGCCCGACCATGACCACCGTCAGGTTCTCGGCGCTGGCGGTGCCTGCCAGCAGCAGGGCGGCCGAGGCCACCAGCTGCCGCCACCGTGGCCGGGGCTTGGGGGCGTTGGTGGCAATGCTGAGGTCTTCCATGATGCGCTCCGGCCTGAGGTTGTTCGCGGCTCGCCATGGTGACACCGCGCCTCGGCCGGGCGCTTGTGGGCAATGCTTAGTGGCCGCCCCCGGCAAACCCGGATGGACGGCCAGGCCGCCCCCGCTCAGGGCTTGAGCAGGGACTGCACGGCGGCTTCAAGCTGCTGGTCGCGGCCGGCCTGCAGCAGGGCCGGGTCATTGGCCACGCGGATGTCGGGCTCGACCAGGGCCTTTTCCATGTACTCGCCCTTGGCGTCGCGGAAGCCGACCATGGGGATGCCGAAGTACAGCGACGGATCCTGCAGCGTCTCCCACCACACGGCCGTGCCGGTGCCGGCCACCGGCATGCCGACCAGCTTGCCGATCCCCAGATGGCGGTAGACCCAGGGGAACAGGTGGGCGTCGGAGTAGTTGCTCTCGCTGATCAGCACCACCGAGGGCTGGTTCCAGCGGCCCACCGGCTCCCAGCCCAGGCTCTGGCCGCGCGGCACGAACTCCAGGTAGCGCTTGCCGCTCAGCAGGGTGCTGAGTTCGTCATGCAGATTGCCGCCACCATTGAAGCGGGTGTCGACGATCAGGCCTTGCTTGCCGCTGTGGCGGCCCAGCACCTCGCCAAACACGGTGCGGTAGCTTTCGTCGTCCATGCCACGCACATGCACATAGCCCAGGCGGCCGGCCGAGAGCTTGTCCACCAGCTCACGTTGAGCCTTGACCCAGCGCTTGTAGAGCAGTTCATTCAGCTCACCCGGGTTGATCGGCAGCACCGTGACCTGGCTGCGCTGGCCGCTGGCCGGATCGAAAACGCTCAGCAGCACGCGTTGCTCGACCTTGCGGTTGAGCAGTTCGTCCTCGGACTGGCCGGCTGCGATCGCCACGCCGTCGATGGCCTCGATCACCTGACCGGCCTTGAG
>CALRVU010000423.1:0-3951 GCA_943371685.1 Bordetella parapertussis
GACGCAGATGATCTTTGGCCTGGATCCGTTGCCCAAGAAGACCCGCAAGGAGGTCTTTCTCGACGAGATGAACGAGGTGGTTCCTTGGAGCAAGCTGGTGGCGCTGATCCAGCCGCACGCGCGGGGTGCACACCAGGCGCTGGGTGGTCGACCACCGTTTCCCATTGAGACGATGCTGCGCATCCACTGCTTGCAACTGTGGTGGAACCTGAGCGATCCGTCGATGGAAGAGGAACTGCACGAGCGGCCGCTGTATCGCCGCTTTGCAGGCCTGGATGGCGCCGCGCGCATGCCTGACGAGACCACCATCTTGCGCTTCAGGCATTTGCTGGAAAAGCACGAACTCGCGCCCAAGATCTTGGCCACCATCAATGCCGGCCTGGCTCAGCAAGGTCTGATGCTCAAGACCGGCACGGTGGTCGATGCGACCATCATCGCTGCCCCCAGCTCGACCAAGAACAAGGACGGGGAGCGCGACCCTGAGATGCACCAAGCGAAGAAGGGCAACCAGTGGCACTTCGGGATGAAGGCCCACATTGGCGTAGACACCGAGTCGGGGCTGGTGCACACGGTCATCGGCACGGCGGCCAACGTCAACGACGTCACACAAGCCACGCAGCTGCTGCACGGCGAGGAAACAGAAGTGTTCGCCGATGCCGGCTACCGTGGTGTGGAAAAGCGTGACGAAGCCCAAGGCCTGGAAGTGAAATGGAACATTGCCATGCGTCCGGGCAAGCGGGCGGCGTTGGACTTGAGCAGCGCATTGGCCGCAAAGATCGAACAACTCGAGAAGCTCAAGGCCAGCATCCGCGCCAAGGTCGAGCACCCGTTCAGGCTGATCAAGCAGCAGTTTGGACACACCAAAGTGCGCTACCGCGGACTGGCCAAGAACACGGCGCGGCTGCAGGTGATGTTCGCCTTGGGCAACCTGTGGATGGTGCGCAAGACGCTCCTGCAAGGGGCGCAGGGATGAGTGCGCCCATTGCGCGCCAAAAGGCCTGCGAAAGGGCCGAACCGGGCCCGCAAACACCCATTTCCAGAGAGAAATCGGAGCGGCATTGCGCATGGCGGAATCTCAAGCACGATTCAGCTGAACCGAAGGTCGGCGGACCGGGTTTTGCAGACCTTCCTTAAAGAAATACATCGGCAATGCGGGCAGGTTCCAGATTGAAGTTAGAGGAGGTGATGTCGCTAGCGAATTTGATGTCATCTACGCACCCAGCCAGATCGGGGGGGCGCCTAGTAGATGCCTCGGGGAAAGTGATCACATCACTGACCGGCAAACGCATGGTGCTAGAAGGTGGCCCGTCGCGGTTCATTGACATGACCACCGTGGCTTCCGACGGGAAGTTCAAGTTTCCTGAGGTGCCTGTAGAAGCCTTTAGCTTGGGTCTAAGGGATACCCCCATGACCGTATTCGCTAGCACGGTGCCCGTGGTGTATTGCGCTGGTGAGAAACTGACGGTGGATGTGCAGGTCAGGTTTTTCAAGGACTTGGACAAGCGCTTGGACTCGCAAGGCTCAGCGGTGACGCCGCGCCAAGCAGTGACCAAGCGTGAAGGCTGCGAGTCCCAAGTTCGGCCTCTGCGTAAACTTCCTCCGGGCACCCGCGCCGGCAGACGAGCTGCTTTCAGCGCTTGACCAGTTCCACCCGCCGGTTGCTGGCGCGGCCGGCCTCGGTGCGGTTGTCGGCCACGGGAACCTCCTGGCCTTTGCCGGCGGCGCTCAGGCGGCTGGCGGCAATGCCTTGCGCCAAGACGGCCTTGAGCACGGCCTCGGCGCGGGCTTGTGACAGCTTCTTGTTGTCGGCGGCGGCACCGACGTTGTCGGTGTGGCCTTCAATCGACAGCTTGAGCGCCGGGTCTTGGCGCAGCAGCAGGGCGATCTCCCGCACGGCGGCCTGGCCATCGGCCTTGAGTTCGGCCTTGGCGGTGTCGAACTGGATGTGCAGGGTGGCAAAGCCGCCGCTGCGGATCTCGTCGGCCAGTTTGCTGGCGGTGATGCCCTGCTTCATGGCGAGGGGCTCGATGACGGTCAGGGTGTAGCGGTAGTTGTCCGAGCCGAGGTCGAGCATCACCCAGGTGGGTTCGGCGCCGGCGGCCGCGACGCGGAACAGAAAGCGCTGACCGCGCATTTCAGCTTCGCTGAATCCGGTGTTGGCCGCCTCGCCGCTGATGCTGCGCAGGGCGTTGAGGTGATTGCGGTAAATGGAGACGGGCGTGCCGCGTTCCTGCTCGTCGGTGTACGAGATCTCGGTGACCCGGCCCTCCACGGTCAACTTGGCGGCGGGCAGGTTCAGCTTGCCGGGTGGCTTGATCTGGTCGAGCTTGCGCACACCGAACTCCTCGACCTTCTTCTCCTCCAGCACATAGCCGGGCATGTGGCCGATCAAGGGGTGGTCAGTGGGGGCGCCGGGTTGAGGCGCGGCCGCAGCCACGGGGAGCCAGGCCAGTCCGGTGGCCACGCAGGCCACCAGGGCCCAGGTGCGACGGGTGAGAGAGATTTTGCTCGTCATAGGATGCTGTGCGTTCAGGATGCTGGGCATGCAGGCCTTGAGCTTAGCCTGCTCGCGTGGCATGGCCGCCCGCCCGGTCGCCCAAGTTGCGAGGCTTTGTAAAAAGCACCGGGCCGATAATCGCCACGCCATGAATGCACCGACGCTGACCTCGACCCCCTCCCGCCTGGCGCTCTACCTGGACCTGATCCGCTGGCAGCGGCCGGCCGGCTGGCTGCTCTTGCTCTGGCCCACGCTGACGGCCTTGTGGATTGCAGCCGACGGCTTTCCGGGTTGGCACCTGCTGGCGGTGTTCACGCTGGGCACGGTGCTGATGCGCAGCGCGGGTTGCTGTGTGAACGATGTGGCCGATCGGGACTTTGACCGGCACGTCAAGCGCACGGCGCAACGGCCGGTCACATCGGGCGCGCTGGGCAGCCGCGAGGCGCTGGCCGTGGGCGCCGTGCTGGCGCTGCTGGCCTTTGCGCTGGTGCTGACCACCAACCCGCCGACGGTGCTGCTCTCGGTCGGCGCCTTGCTCATCACGCTGGCCTATCCCTTTGCCAAGCGCCTGGTGTCCATGCCGCAGGCGGTGCTGGGGCTGGCCTTCAGTTTCGGCATTCCGATGGCCTTCAGTGCGGTGCTGGGCGGGCGCGACTTCGGCCTGGGCGGCGTGTCGGCCGCGGTGCCGGTGCATGCCTGGCTGCTGCTGCTGGGCAATGCCTTCTGGGTGCTGGCCTATGACACCGAATACGCCATGGTCGACCGCGATGACGACCTGAAGATCGGCATCAAGACCTCGGCCATCACCCTGGGCCGGCTGGACGTGGCAGCGGTCATGGCCTTCTATGCGCTCTATCTGATCAGCTGGGCGGCGCTCGGCTGGTCGGTGGGTCTGGGCCGCATCTACCTGCTGGGCGTGGCCGCTGCAGCGGCGCAGGCGGCCTGGCATTTCAGCCTGATCCGCCAGCGCAGCCGCGAGGGTTGCTTCAAGGCCTTTCGCCTGAACCACTGGCTGGGGTTTGCGGTTTTCTGCGGCGCGGCGCTGGACCTGGCCTGGCGCTGAAGCGGCCGGGCTGCGTCGCCCGCCGCATTCAGCCTTTGCCGAACTCGTCGCCCAGCTCGCGTGCCCGCCGGGCGGCGGCGTGCAGGGCTTTGACAAAGCTGGGCTTGACGCCGAGTGCGTCCATGGTGGTGATGGCGGCATGGGTGGTGCCGCCCTTGGACGTGACGCGCTGGCGCAAGGTTTCGGGCGAGTCGGATGACTGGGCGGCCAGGGCCGCCGCGCCGGCAAAGGTCTGCTGGGCCAGCTTGCGGGCCTGCTCAGCCCCCAGGCCCATGTCGGTGCCGGCCTGCATCATGGCCTCGATCAGGTAGAACACATAGGCCGGACCGGAGCCTGACAGGGCGGTGACGGCGTCGAGGTGTTCCTCGCGGTCGACCCAGAGCGTGGCCCC
>CALRVU010000424.1:0-3951 GCA_943371685.1 Bordetella parapertussis
GAATCCGGTTCGGGTGCCATTCCTGACGGCTCTGCTGGGCGCCATGATCTTGCGCACCGTGGTGCGGGTGCATCAACCCATGCAGGCCGAGTTCGGCGTGCGCGTGGCCCGTGCGGTGCACTTGCCGGCGCTGGCGGTGGCCGTGGCCAGCTTGCTTCGCAGCGCCTGGGTGTTCACGCAGCCGGCCGATGCGGTGAACTTCGATGTGCAGATGCGCGATGGGCCGCAGCTCGGTCTGGCCATGTTTGCCGCGCTGGCCGGCGTGCACTTTGCCTACGCTGGCATGCTGGTGGCCCGCCTGTCTCGGCGCCTGGTGCACCTGTCGCGTCACGACGCGTTGACCGGCTTGCTCAATCGGCGTGCCATGTTCGAGCAGCTCGATCAGGAGTGGCATCGCTGGCGGCGCCACCAGTCCACGTTTCAGGTATTGATGCTGGACATCGACTGGTTCAAGCAGGTCAATGATGTGCATGGCCATGCGGCGGGCGACCGGGCCCTGGTGGCGGTGGCCGAGTGCCTCCGCTCGACCTTGCGACCCACCGACCTCGCGGCCCGCATCGGCGGCGAAGAGTTCCTGGTGCTCTTGCCCTCGGCGGATGCCGAGGCGGCCTGCGTCGTGGCGGAACGCTTGCGGGCGCAGATCGCCGCGCAGGTGCTGGTGTCGCAGCGGGGCAGTTTCGCGGTGACCGTCAGCATCGGTTTGAGCGCGGTGGCGGCGTCAGACCCGGCGCCCGAGTCGGTGCTCGAGCGCGCCGATCAGGCGCTGTATGCCGCCAAGGCGGGTGGGCGTGATCAGGTCAGCCTGGCCGATGGCGCTCAAGTCCAGGGGCGTCGCACCGAAATGCAGTGAAGGCCAGGACGGCCTGCCAGTCGGCGGGTCGTCGGCCGCCATGGGCCACATGAACACTTCCGTCACTTTGCTGCTGCTGCTGCTCTGCCTGCACCTGTTCTATGCCGCAGCATGGTGGTTGGCGGGCACGCGACTGGGTCTGCAGCGGGCGGCGGTCCTGCATTGGGCCGGCTACTGCATCTGTCTGGTGCTGGGCGCCAGCGCCTTCGCATCGGTGGGCCACTTGCCCGCACCCTGGCCGGCGTTGTTGGGCAATCTGTTGGTGGTGAGTGCCTGCATCCTGGTCCGTCGCGGATTGGCCTGCTTCGGTCGCTATCCGCTGCACAACGTCGAGAATCTGGTGTTGTTGGCGCTCACCTTCGCCTTGATGGCGATCTTGGGGGGCGACGATACACAGATCACGGCGCGTGCCGTGCTGATCTCTGCCGTGCTGGCCTATCTGCTGCTGCGCATGGGCCTGGAGATGGTCGCTGCCATCCGAGCCGAGTTTGGCGCGGCAACCGGCTGGATGCTGGCCGGCCCGGTGCTGCTGCTGGCCCTGGCCTTGATGGTGCGTGCGGTCTTGGCACTCTGGCACGCCGACGAGCCTGATCGGGCCCGCCTGACTGCCGATGCCACCGCCGGGGTTGGCGTGCTGTTCATCCTGACCGTGGCCTCTACCCTGTTCCAGTTGTCGCTGGTCTATCTGGTGATCTTGCGACTGGTGCGCAAGCTGCGCCAACTCTCGCATCATGACGCGCTGACGGGTCTGCTGAACCGTCGCGCCTGGGAGCGCGCCCTTGCCCTGGCCCGGCATCAACTCCGCCGCAAGCCGACCGATGTGGCGCTGCTGGTCATCGACATCGATCACTTCAAGCGACTCAACGATCAACATGGACACGCCGCCGGCGATCTGGCACTGGTGGCCGTGGCCGACGCGCTGCGCCAAGTGGCCCGTGTCACGGATGCCGTTGCGCGCCTGGGTGGCGAGGAGTTCGGGGTGCTGTTGCCGGATACCTCATCCGAAGGGGCGCTGATCGCGGCGGAGCGCGTGCGCGAGGCTGTGGCAGGGCTGCGTGTGCCGCATGCGCAGACGGCGCTGCAGATGACCGTCAGCGTGGGTGTCGCGGTGTTGCCGCCCGATGCATGGCGGGCAGAGCAGTGGGAGCAGGCCCTGGCCAGGGCCGACCAAGCCCTCTACCGCGCCAAGGCCGAGGGTCGCGATCGGGTGGTGCTGGGCGAGCTCAGCGGCCCGGCGGCTTGAATCGCTGGAGCCAGGCAAAGAATTCTTCGTACCAGAGCTGGCTGTTCTGTGGCTTGAGCACCCAGTGGTTCTCGTCCGGGAACCAGAGCAGTCTCGCGTCCACGCCCTTGGCCTTGAGGGTGTTGTAGTAGGCCAGACCCTGCTGATCGGGCACGCGGTAGTCGAGCGCACCGTGGGTCACCAGCGTGGGCGTGCTGAAGTTCGCGGCAAAGGCGTGCGGGCTTTGGGAATTGACCTTGGCCAGGTCGTCCCAGTACCAGGCGCCCAGCTCCTTGGCATGCCAGCTCCAGGCATCGTCGGCGAACATGGCGCACCAGTCATAGCAGCCGGCGTGGCAGACATAGGCCGCATAGCGTCCGGCCGGCACATGGCCGTTCATCCAGGCCACCAGGTAGCCGCCATAGCTGCCGCCCGAGGCGAACACCTGGCGCGGATCGACCCAGGCTTGGGCCAGCAGCCAGTCGGTGGCGGCCTCGATGTCCTGCAGCTCCAGCTCGCCCCAGCGGTGGGTGATCGAGTCGAGGAAGGCCTGGCCGTAGCCGGTGGAGCCGTGGTAGTTGACGCTGGCCACCACGCAACCCTGGGCGGCAAACAGCTTGCAGTTCCAGCGGTAGTGCCAGTTGTCGCCCGGCCCGGTGTGCGGACCGCCGTGCAGGGTGTGCAGCAGCGGGTACTTCTTCTTCGGATTGAAGCCCGGCGGATAGTGCAGCCACATCTGCACCGGGTCGCCCAGGGCGCCGGTCAACCAGACGCTCTCGGTGCGGCCCAGCTCGATGGGCGCCAGCACCGCGTCATTGAAGCGCTCGATCCGCCGTGCGGCCTCGGCCGGCGGGTGGACGAACAGCTGCGCTGGGTGGTCGGCGCTGTCGACCAGGCTGACCAGGGTGCCGGCGCGCTTGTCAAAGCCCGCCACGGTGCCGCCAGCCACCAGCACCTCGGCGCGCTGGTCTTCAATGTCGAAGCGCCACAGCGGCTTGCGGCCCTGCTGGTCGGCGCAGCAGAGCAGGGCGCTGCCGTCATCCTCCCAGAGCAGCGGGGCCTCGGGCGCGTGGTCCCAGGTGGCGCTGAGCAAACGCCAGCCCTCGCCACCACGCTCGGTCAGGGCCAACTGAGTCGGCTCGGTGTGTTTTTGCGCCTGGTGCGAGGCCAGGAAGGCCAGCTGGCGGCCGTCCGGGCTGTAGCGCGGTGCGGTGAAGTCCCAGCCGTCGTCGCGCGCCCGCTCGGTGAACCGTCGCTTGCCCAGATTCAGCTCGACCAGGGCAAAGCGCCCGTCTATCCGCTTCTCGGCTGCGGGGTCAAAAGCGAACGCCACATGCCGGCCATCGGGCGAGATGTCGAAGCAGTGGGCGTCGGGCTCGAAGCGCGACAGCTCGTAAGGCGTGCCCTCGAACAGGTCGGTCACCTTGCCGGTGGCCACCTCCAGCACATGCAGGTGCGGGACCCGGCCCATGGGCAGAAAGTGATCCCAGTAGCGGTAGCAGGCTTCGCTGCTGACCACGCCGGTGGCCTTGCGCGCCTTCTGGGCCTTCATCTGCTTGGCCTGGGCTTTGGCGCCCTTCAGCTCGGGCCAGACCCAGGAGATGAAGGCGATGCGCCGGCCGTCCGGAAACCATTGGAAGGCCTCGATGCCGGTGGCTACCTCCGCCGCACGGCGGGCTTCGCCGCCGTCGGGTGCGATCAGGTAGAGCAGGGGCGTGTCGTCCTTGCGGCCTTCCTGTTCGCGCTGGGCGACAAAGGCGACCAGATCACCCTGCGGGCTGAACTTCGGCTGGCCGTCCTTGTCGCCACAGCGTGTCAGGCATCGGGGGTCGCCACCCAGGGTGGACAGCAGCCAGATGGCACTGCGGCTGCGGTTGTC
>CALRVU010000425.1:0-3938 GCA_943371685.1 Bordetella parapertussis
GATTCCTTTCGAGGTGGTCTGCCTGCTGGGCATGAACGACGGCGACTACCCGCGCCGTGCCAGCCACAGCGACTTCGACCTGATGGCCGAGCCCGGTCAGGCCCGCCCCGGCGACCGCTCGCGCCGCGATGACGACCGCCAGTTGATGCTCGAAGCCGTGCTGTCGGCGCGCCGCGTGCTGCATGTGAGCTGGAGTGGCCGCAGCGTGCGCGACAACACCGAGCAGCCACCCTCGGTGCTGGTGTCGCAGCTGCGCGACTACCTGGCTGCCGGCTGGAGCGGGCCGGTGTTGGCCGACCGAACAACAGAGCATCCGCTGCAACCGTTCAGCCGTCGCTACTTTGAAGCGGGCAGCCCCTTGAGCACCCAGGCGCGCGAATGGCGGGCGGCACATCATGGCGCCGCAGCGGGTGCGCCTGAAGCCGCCAGGCTCCCTTCCTTCGTGCCCGATCCTCGGGTGCCGCTGAGCCTGCTGCAGCTGATCCGCTTCGTGCGCAGGCCGGTACAGACCTTCTTCCGCGAGCGGCTCAATGTGGTGTTTGACGAGGCGCCTGAGCAGGCCGCAGACGAAGAGCCTTTCACCTTGGGCGGGCTGGAGGAATACAGCCTGGTGGACCAGTTGTCGGCCGAGGTGCTGACGGAGCTGCAGGACCAGGACGGCTTGCAAGGCCTGGACGAGCCCGCCATGCTGGCGGCACTCAAGGCTGCCGTGGCCGCCAGCGTGGCCCGGGTGCAGCGGGCCGGGCGCCTGCCGATGGGGGCGTTTGCCGAGCGAACGGCTGGCCGCCTGACCTTGGCGCTGCTGCCCATGCTGCATGCCTGGCAAGCGGTGATGACCCAGTGCAGCAGCCCGGCACCGCGCCGGCCGCTGGCCTTAGCGCATGACTTCAGCCGTGACGGTGAGCCGGCCGATGTGAGTGTGGCCTTGGCCGACTGGCTGGATGGCTTGCATCTGGGGCCCGACGGGCAGGAGGTCTGGCCCTTGCTGCAACCGGTTCGACTTTGCAAGACCAAGCCCAATGGCGCGCTGCGGATCGACAAACTGCTGCCCCATTGGCTGCGCAGCGTGGTGGCGGCGGCTTGTGATGTGCCGGCCGATGGCTGGGTGGTCGGCCGCGACGTGACGCTGATCTGCAGGCCGCCCGAGCCCGAGGCCGCCCGCGCCACCCTGGCCATCTTGCTCCAATGCTGGTTTGACGGCATGTGCGAGCCGCTGCCGATGGCTTTGCTGACGGGCCTGGCCCAGTTGGAAACGGGCAAGGCCGAGCAGGCTTATGAGGGCGGTTACCAGTCAGCTGGTGAGCGGGCACAGGATGATTGCCTGGCCCGCGCGTTCCCTGACTTCGAGGCGTTGCAGGCTAATGGCCGGTTCCCGGACTTGGCCGAGGCCATGCTGGGGCCCTTGCTGCATTGGGCTGCCCACTGCGTGACGGTGGTGCCGCACCCGGATTGGAATGAAGACAGCGAGGATGGGGACGGTGATGCCGGTGAGCGAGGGGAAGACGATGACGATGCCTGAGCCCACCGCCATCGACGACAGTCTGGCGCTGGATCCTGCCACGCTACCGCTATGGGGCAGCCGCCTGATCGAAGCCAGTGCCGGCACCGGCAAGACCTGGACGATTGCCGCCCTGTACCTGCGGCTGGTGCTGGGCCATGGCGGCGAGGCCGGCTTTGGGCGGCCCCTGTTGCCGGCCGAGATCCTGGTGATGACCTTCACACGTGCCGCCACGCGGGAGCTGTCCGACCGCATCCGCGCTCGCCTGGTGGAGGCGGCGCAGTGCTTTCGCGGGCTGGCGCAGCCCGCGGCGCATGATGCGTTTCTGGTCACGCTGCTGGCGACCTACCCGGCCGGGCTGCAGCGTGAGCAGGCGGCCTTCAGGCTGGCTCATGCGGCCGAGGGCATGGACGACGCGGCGGTGCACACCATCGACGCCTGGTGCCAGCGCATGTTGCGTGAGCATGCCTTTGACAGCGGCAATCTGTTTGACGAGACCCTGCTGGCCGACGAACAGGCCTTGTTGCGCGAGGCCTGCCAGGACTACTGGCGCCAGCAGCTCTATGCCCTGCCGGCAGACGCCCTGGCTGAAGTCACGGCCGTGTGGCCCACGCTGGACGCCTTGCAGGCCGACGTCCTGGGCTTGAAGGGGCATGAACTGCCACCCGAGGCCTTGGTCGAGTCCGATCTGCCCTTGGCGGAGGCACTGCCGCGCTGGCAGCAGGCCCATGCGCAAGCCATGACCGCGTTGAAGGCCGGATGGGCCGAGCGTGCGCAGCGATTGCAGCAATGGATCGCGATGGTGTTAGCGCCCAAGGACTCGATTTTCAACAAGAGCCGGCTTGCGCTCGGCCGCAGCGAAGGCTGGCTCACGAGCATCGCGGAATGGGCCTCAAGCCCGGAGACTGCGCCTCTCCGGTTGACGGATGCGGCTGTGTTCCGTCTCAGCGTGGACGGCATCCTCGATGCGCTGAAGAGCCCGACCAACCGCGCCACGCTGGCCGTGCCGCCCGAGCTGGACGAGCTTCAGGCCATTTTGCGGTCGCAGGCCGCGCTGCCCGCGCTCAAGGTCCGGCTGAAGCTGCATGCCTCGGCCCGGGTGGCCGCGCGGCTGGAGCGGCTCAAGCGCCAGACGGCGCAGTTCGGCTTCTCTGACCTGCAGAGCCGGCTGGATGCGGCACTGGGCGGCGCCTCGGGCCCGCGGCTGCGCGAGCGCATCCTGCGCCAGCATCCCGTCGCCCTGATCGACGAGTTTCAAGACACCTCGCCCCTGCAGTACCGCTTGTTCGACCGGCTCTACGAACCGGCCGCCAACCAACGCGAGCAGGCCTTGCTGTTGATCGGCGACCCCAAGCAGGCGATCTACAGCTTTCGTGGGGCGGACATCCACAGCTATCTGCAGGCCCGGGCGGCCACCGCTGGGCGCCACCATGTGCTGGGCACCAACCATCGCTCGACCCAGGCCTTGGTGGCGGCGGTCAACCACTGGTTCAACCGGGCTGAGTCACGCAGCGGTGAGGGGGCGTTCCGCTTTCGCACCGGCTCCGAAGACGACAACCCCTTGCCCTTTGTGCCGGTGCAAGCCCGTGGCCGGCCCGAGCGTTTCGTCAGCGCGGCGGGCCCGGTGCCCGCCCTGCAGGTGGTGCATGAGATGAGCCTGCGCCGGCGTGAGCCGAGCACCCGCTTGTATGCGGCTCGTGCGGCCGAGCAGATCGTGGCCTGGCTCAATGACGCCCAAGCCGGCTTTGCCACCGACGCGACAGCCACGGAGGAAGCCCGCTTCGTGCGCTTGCGGCCGGCCGACATTGCCGTGCTGGTGCGTGATGGCCGCGAGGCCGAGGCCGTACGCCGCGAGTTGCGCAAGCGTGCCGTGGCGTCGGTCTACCTTTCCGACAAGGACTCGGTCTTTGCCAGCCCCGAGGCGCATGACCTGCTGCGCTGGTTGCGGGCGGTGGCCTCGCCGCTGGACGGCCGCCTGGTGCGGGCAGCCTTGGCCACGGGCAGTGCCGGCCTGAGCCTGCAGGCCCTGGCCGAGCTGGCGGCCAGCGACGCGGCGTTTGAGCGGCGCAGCGAACAGTTCCGTGGCTGGCATGAGGTCTGGCAGCGCCAGGGCGTGCTGACGCTGCTGCGGCAGATGCTGCACGAGTTGTCGCTGCCCGCCCGCTGGCTGGCCGAGGCCGATGGCGAGCGCCGGCTGACCAATCTGCTGCACCTGGCCGAGTTGCTGCAGGCCGCCAGCGCCCAGCTGGATGGCGAGCAAGCCCTGGTGCGCTGGCTGGCCTTGCGGCTGGACGAGGCGGATCAGGGCAGGGTAGGCGGCGATGAGCAGATCGTGCGGCTGGAAAGCGACGCCGACCTGGTCAAGGTGGTGACGGTGCACAAGAGCAAGGGCCTCGAGTATCCGGTGGTGCTCTTGCCCTTTGCCTGCGCCTGGCGCAAG
>CALRVU010000426.1:0-3929 GCA_943371685.1 Bordetella parapertussis
ATCGCATCCACCTCACCCAACGGTTCATCATCATCATGGTGCTGTACTGGTTGACCTTTGCACTGCTGGCCGGGCCTGCCATCTGGGGACTGAGGAGCAGCGCGCGCGACCTGGACTCGGTCGCCAACACGCGCATTCAGGCGCTCACGGACTTGGCCAAGCTGATCCGGCAGAACCAGGCGAACCGCACCGAGATTCTGCTGGCGTTTCAGCACGCCCCTACCAGTCCGCTGGCCGCCATCCATGACCACCCCGCTGCCAATCACCTCGCTGCCGTGGACAAGCGCCGGGCGGAGAACGAGCAGCTTTGGCCGGCCATCAGACCGGGCTTTGTTTCTGCGGAGGGCCAGGCGCTCTATGCCGAGGCCGACGCGAAGCGCAAGGCCTGGATGGTCAGGGCCGATGAGGCGCTTGCTGCGCTGCGCCGGGAGGACTACTCGGATGCGGTGATGGCCGCTTTCCTCAAGGCGGGTCGCACCGAGGGCGCTGCGCTGTTTCAGGCGCTCGAGGCGATGGAAGCCTATCAGGCCAGACAGGCCACCGCCGTGGCCGCCACTGCGGCCGACCACTCGGCCTCGCTGCTGACCTTGTTCGCATTGCTGGCGGCTGCGCTGGGCTTGCCTGCTTCATGGATGGCGCTGAGCTTGCTGCGGCGCATCCGCGATGGTTTCGGCAAAGCCGACGAGCTCTCCACTGCCATCGCCAATGGCGACTTGACCCTTGATGTGCATGCAGAAGGCCAGGACGAAATCACGCATTTGATGACGCAGATGGCCGCGATGCGCTCCAGACTGATCCGCCTGATCACCGAGGTTCGCTCGACGGCCGAGAGTGTGCAGGTGGCCGCCAGCGAGGTGGCAGCCGGCAACATGGACCTTTCAACCCGGACCGAGCAGACCGCCAGCCATTTGCAGCAGACCACCTCGACGATGGGCGAACTGGACCAGGCGGTGCGCAAGAACGCCGAGAGTGCCGGGCAGGCCAATCAAATGGCGTCTTCAGCGACCGAGGTGGCCAAAAAGGGCGGCGAGGTGGTAGGACAGGTGGTGGAAACCATGCAAAGCATCAATGCCGCGTCGACCCGCATCGCAGACATCGTGGGGGTCATCGACGGCATTGCCTTCCAGACCAACATCCTGGCGCTCAATGCGGCGGTCGAGGCTGCCCGCGCGGGCGAGCAGGGCCGTGGCTTTGCGGTGGTGGCCAGCGAGGTCAGAAGCCTGGCCCAGCGCAGTGCCGCTGCCGCCAGTGAGATCAAGAACCTCATTGGCTCGAACGTCGAGCGTGTCGAGCGTGGCACGGCGCTGGTGGCCGATGCGGGCGAGTCGATGCGCGAGATCGTCAACTCCATCACCAAGGTCAACGACATCGTCGGCGAGATCACGCTGGCCAGCCAGGAACAGAGTGCGGGCGTGTCGCAAGTCGGCAAGACGATCAGCGAGATTGACGGCACGACACAGCAGAACGCAGCGCTGGTCGAGGAGTCGGCCGCTGCGGCCAGCAGTCTGCAGTCTCAAGCGGTCAATCTGGTGCGCGCAGTCTCCGAGTTCCGGGTGACGGGCGCCGGACGCTGACCCTGGTTGTGCCCGGTCAGGCGCGAAGTTTCGACACAGCCGACCCGAGGGAGGCGTCGCGCCAGCGCAGGAACGGCCGCTCCACCGCACAGTGCAAGGCAGCACCTGCGGCCAGCGTGGCCAGGGCGTAAACCGCGAACAGCGCCCCTCCTTGGATCTGGGGCTGGTCCGCCATCGCGCCCGCCATCGCATGGAACACCAGTTTGTGGCTCAGGTAGAGGCTGTAAGACATGGCCGCCACCCAGGCAGCGCCCGGCACGCGCCAGCGGCCCAGCCAGCTCAGCGTGGCTGGGGCTGAGGCATCCACCACCAGCGCACCCAGGCCGATGGAAAGCAGCGGCCAGCCCACCGTGTTGGCAGCCAGGCCGGTGCGGTCGGCAAACAGGGACAGTGCGGTGGCCACCAGCAGCAGGCCGGCCAGCAAAAACCCACCCGCGCTGGCCTGCCACCGGGCCCAGGTGGCCGGCCGCCAGACGCGCAGCGTGGCCAGCATCACACCCACCAACAGGCCGTCCAGCCGGGTCCAGGTCGGGTAGTAGAGGGTTTCGATGAACCAGGCCCGGCTGGGGTCAGCGGCCTCGCCATGCAGCCAGATCGCCGCGCGCAAGGCGATGCCGCCCAGCAGCACGGTGGCGCAGAGCAGGGCGAAGCGGGCGGCCGACGGGCGGCGCGTCAGCCACAGGGCCAACCAGGGAAACAGCAAATAGAAGTGCTCTTCCACGCACAGCGACCAGGCGTGCGAGAAGGCCGGTGTGTGCTCGTAGTCGATCAGCAGGTTGACGGTGAAGGTGGCGAACTGCCAGAGCGGCGCCAGGCCGGGTACCTCGCGCCAGCCTGGAAAGGCCGCGTAGATGAGAAGCACCGCCGCAAATGACGGCAGGATGCGCCAGGCCCGGCGGGCGTAGAAAGCGCGGATCGACAAGCCTTGGCCTTGCCGCAGCGGCTGCAGCACTTGGCTGCCGATCAGAAAGCCGCTGAGCACGAAGAACATGTCCACGCCGGCCCAGCCAAAGCGCTGCAACCATTCAAAGTCGGGCCCGAGGCCACCGACCAGAAAGGAATGGAACAGCATCACCCAGATCACCGCCAGGGCGCGCAGCAGGTCCAGCCCGGGCAGGTGGCTGGGGCCGGATTCAGCCCGGCCCGTCAACGCGGACTCACCGGGCCGAGGCAAAGTGCCGCGATCTTCTGCACCGTGGCCCAGTTGCGCGTGGTCAGGCTGCGGCCGGCCTTGCCGACCAGCGCAGCACCGGCTTTGCTCTCCAGCACGCCGTGGGCGCAGTGCAGGTAGGCGGCCTGTGGCGTGATGAACAGCTGCTCGCCGGGCAGCAGCAGGGCGCGCAAGGCTTCCAGTTCCAGCAAGCGGGCCGGATCGGATGAGAAGACGACCATGAACCGGGAATGCTCGGATTCGGGCGGCGTCACCGGGCAGCCCTGGGCGATGGCGAGAAACTCGGCCGCGGCTTTGACGACCACGGGCGTGGTCACCTCAAAGCGCTGCTTGAGCGCTTCTGCGATCAGCTTGGCATGGCTGTCAGCATCGCCGCCGGCGGTCGCCGAGTAAACCGCGTTGCCGCTGTTGAGCAGCGTCTTGACGTCGCTGTGGCCAAGTTCCTCCAGCAAGCCGCGGAACTCGGCCATGGGCACGCGGTTGCCCTTGCCCACATTCACCCCGCGCAGCAGCACCACATGGCGGGGCATGGGCAGTCCGGTGTCAGCTGAAGATGACTTTGCCCGGCGCAGCCTGGGCAATGTCGATCAACTCGTACTTGGTCTTGGTCTGGCAGTTCTTGATCTGCAGGGTGCTGCCGTTGAGGATGGCCTTGGCAATGTCGATCAGCTCCAGCTTGTCGAACTTGGCGCCATCCAGTATCAAGCTGGCACCGGCCTTGGCAATGTCGATGAGTTCAAGCTTGTTACGGTCCATCTTTCTCTCCTGATGTGAGTGGGTTGAATGTCAAGCCGCAGCCTGCGTCAAGGCAGCCTGCAGACGGTCGAGATTTTGCTCGTTGGATGGAAGCACGATGTGCGCCACATGGGCCGCCACGGTCGGATCGTCAAACGCCTGATGCCAGTCCAGCGTGCTCAGACCATCGGACTCCGCCCAGCTCACGGTCAGCGTGAACTGCGGCACCGAGAGGTGCCGGATGATGACTTGATGTGGTGACGTCTCGATGAAAACACAGTCATTGCGGTAGTTGGCACCATCGGGCCCGTGCATCACGAACGACCAGCGACCCTGCGGCTGGAACTCGAAGGTTTCGAAGGTGTTGCTGAAACCCGCCGGCCCCCACCAGGCGGCCAGACGATCGCCGTGCGCAAACGCCGCATGGATCTGTGCGGCTGAAAACGGGT
>CALRVU010000427.1:0-3926 GCA_943371685.1 Bordetella parapertussis
AGGTGACCCGCCCGTTCTGATGCCATGACACCGTGTCCCAGTTGGTGATGTCCGCCTGGACCAGGGCCGTATTCACCAGGTACTGGACTTGGCACGGACGGTAGGGGTGGAGCTTGGCATCCACGCAGGCCTTGTTGATGAAGTCCACCATCATTTGCTGCTTGGCCTGAGCGTTCCCTCCTGATACATCCAGCGTGGAAACCGATTGCACCGTGTAGTACCGCGCGGTTGGATTGGTACCAGCGTTGCCATCCGAATCCAGCCATGGCTTGTGCGGCGTCTTTCCGTACCAAGCCTGGCGCCATGACACAAAGCTGCCAAGGATGTGGGTGTTGGCGCCGGTGTTGTCCTGACCGGTCGAGCCATAAGGCACCAGCAGCGGGTCAGCGCCCACCAAGGCCTTGCCGGACGGCGTGTACATGCCAACGCCACCGTCAGTCAAATTCCAGTCGATGCCGACCAGTGAGGGGCCGCGTCGCGCGCGCGTTCCGGCATTGCACAAGCTGGTGTCCGCTGACGGCCACCACAACACCTGCTGCACCCCGACATTGAGCAAGGCCTTCAGCCCGGTCTTCTCGACCGTGTCCGCAGCTGCCTGGAAGTCGGTTTTCTCAACCAGGCCTCCGTTCGGGTCACCGGCGGGCACGGGTGTGCAATTGCGGGCTTGACCGAAAAACTTCACCTCCATGCCCGATGCGGGGGGCAAGGTCGGGTCCCACCCGGTCGTAAAGGTTCCCTGGATGGCCCGATGAAACCAGCCAGCCTTGCGCAGTTTGGGCTGGGGTTCAAACCAGAAAACGTTGGTGTTGGGCGACAGATCAGGTTCCGGATCCGGTTGCACGACCACCGGGTCGGGTGTCCCGCCCCCGGTTCCGCCCCCGGTCCCACCGCCACCCCCTGAGCTGGTGTCACCACCGCCGCCGCCTCCGCCACAGCCCACGATGGCTCCGGTCAGCAGTGTCAGGCTGGCGGCAATCTGCAGTGGACGCTTCATGGCGGGTTCCGGTAGAAAAAATCTGGAAATAGTTTAGGCCCAAACCCTGCGCATGGCGTTGATCTGGATGACTCTGTGGGGGGATGTTCGATACTGCCAGCCCATGAGCATCGTTGTGTCATCCGGCCCCCGGGTGCTGATCATCCAGCCCCAGACCATCGACGGCCCGGCTTACCTCGCCACCTGGTTGCGCCAGGCCGGCATTGCCTTCGATCTGTGCCAGGTCGAGCGGGGCGACGAGGTGCCCATCGATGCCGGCGGGTGGGCAGCCGTCGCCGTCCTGGGCGGCAGCATGAGCGCCAACGACGACCTGCCTTTTCTGCAACGCACCCTGGCGCTGCTGCATTCGGCCGTGGCGCTGCAGCGGCCGGTGCTGGGTCACTGCCTCGGTGGCCAGCTCCTGGCCCGCGCCCTGGGCGCGCCCGTCACCGACAACCCCGAGCCTGAAATCGGCTGGAGCATGATCGAGCCCTGTGCGGGCCCGCTGGCGCAGGCGTGGCTGGGCGGCGGGGGGCCGCTGCCCATGCACCTGCCGGTCTACCAATGGCATTTCCAGACCTTTGGCTTGCCGTCCGGCGCGCAGTTGCTGGCCCGCAACGCGGCTTGCGCCCATCAGGCGTTCGCACTCGGGCCGCATCTGGGCATGCAGTTCCACATCGAGGTCGATGAAGAGAAGCTGGGCCGCTGGTTCGCGGACGCCCCACCGGACGGCGACCCTCTGCTGGCCCACCCGGGCGTTCAAGGCGCGGCCGCCATGCGCGCCGACACCAGCCGGTGGCTGACCAGCAGCCAGCAGACGGCCGACCGGCTCTACCGCCGCTGGTGGTCGCAAGCCTGACAGAATCCGCTTGCCCCAACCCAGCCCGGAAGCCGCTCCATGGACCTGATCGCCGCCGCCCTGTTCGCCCTGGCCCTGGCCCACACCTTTGCCACCAAGTTCTTCGAGCACCTGGCGCACCGGCACCCCCGCCACGCCGGCCTGTTCCACCTGCTGGGCGAGGTCGAGGTCGTGTTCGGTTTCTGGGCCATCGTGCTGATCACGGTGATGGCCTTCGTGCAGGGCGGCGATGCGGCCATCCACTACGCTGAATCGCGCCACTACACCGAGCCGCTGTTCGTCCTCGTCATCATGGTGGTGGCTGGCTCGCGGCCGGTGCTGGAGGCGGTCAAGGCCCTGGTCTCAGGCCTGGCCCGGCTGATGCCGTTGCGCGCGGTCGTGGCGCAAACCTGGTTGTGCCTGGCGCTGGTGCCTCTGATCGGCTCGCTCATCACCGAGCCCGCTGCCATGACCCTGGCCGCGCTGATGCTGGCGCCGCTGGTGTTTCGCCCCGGGCTGCCTGAGCGGGCCAAGTACGCTGCCCTGGGCGTGCTCTTCGTCAACATCTCGATCGGCGGCACGCTCACCTCGTTCGCCGCGCCGCCCGTGTTGATGGTGGCCGCCACCTGGGGCTGGGACAGCGCCTACATGGCCGCCACCTTCGGCTGGAAGGCGGCCGTGGCCGTGCTCATCAACGCCACCGCCCTCACCGTCTGGTTGAGCAGGCAACTGCCCGATTTGGCCCCTGCCAGCGCGGCCGAGACTGCGGCCGCTGCGCCTCGCGTGCCCGTGCTGGTCAGCGTCATCCATCTCGCGTTCCTGGCCGGCGTGGTGGCCTTTGCCCACCACCCGGTCATCTTTCTGGGGCTGTTCCTGATGTTCATGGGCTTCACCCAGGCCTATGAGCGCTACCAGACCCCGTTGATCCTCAAGGAGGCCTTGCTGGTGGGCTTCTTCCTGGCGGGTCTGGTGGTGCTGGGCGGCTTGCAGCAATGGTGGTTGCAGCCCATCGTGTCCGGCCTGGAGCCCACCGCCCTGTTCTTCGGCGCCCTGGGCCTGACGGCGATCACCGACAACGCTGCTTTGACCTACCTGGGCTCCTTGATCGAAGGCATCAGCGATCCCGCCAAGTACATGCTGGTGGCCGGTGCCGTGGCCGGCGGTGGTCTGACCGTCATCGCCAATGCCCCCAACCCGGCGGGCGTGGCCCTGCTCAAGAACGGCTTCGAGGACCAGTCCATCGGCGCTGGTGGCCTGTTGCTGGGAGCGGTGCCGCCGACGGTGATGGCCGCAGTGATGTTCCTGATCTGATCTGACCGGCTCGGTGCGCATCCAGGCTGCGACAATCCGGGCCCGATCCCTGCGCCACCATCCCATGTCCCAACTGCCCGCCTGCCCCGTCTGCACCCTCGAGAACACCTATCCCGACGGCGATCAACTGGTGTGTGCGGACTGCGGCCATGAGTGGACGCCCGGTGTGGCCGCGGCGGATGCCGAGCCGGATGCGGACGCGGAGGTGCGGGACGCCCACGGCGCCCTGCTGGCCAATGGCGACACGGTGGTGCTGGTCAAGGACCTGAAGGTCAAGGGCTCGTCGACCACGCTCAAGGTGGGCACCCGCATCAAGGGCATCCGCCTGGTGGGCGGCGACCATCCGGTGGACTGCAAGATCGACGGTGGCAAGTTCTCACTCAAGCCCGAGTTCTTGAAGAAAGCGTGACTGTCTTGCGGCGGTGACTGTTCTGTCATCAGCCTGGCACGGGGCTGTGCGCCAATCGACCGCAGTCCACTCTTGCTGACCCGCATTGCGCCGGGCCTGCTGCATGCCACCCGGTTTCCACCTGCTGATTGCGGCGCAGTTCACCTCTGCGCTGGCTGACAACGCGCTGCTGATCGTGGCCATGGCCTTGCTGGATGAGCAGGGTCTGCCGGCCTGGTGGGCGCCGCTGCTCAAGTTCTCCTTCACCCTCTGGTACGTGCTGCTGGCGCCGTTTGTCGGCCCGCTGGCCGACGCCATGCCCAAAGCCCGCCTGATGGGCTGGATGAACGGCGTCAAGCTGCTGGGCGTGGCGGCACTGTTCTTCGGCGTCCATCCGGTGGCGGCTTATGCGCTGG
>CALRVU010000428.1:0-3905 GCA_943371685.1 Bordetella parapertussis
CGGATGGCCGTGGTGGGCGTGCGCAGTTCGTGGCTGATGTCGGCGAACAGCTGGCGCCGCCGAGTGTCGGCATTGCGCAGGGCGTCCAGGGCCTCGCGCAGTTCGGCCGTTCGCGCGGTCACCTGGTCTTCCAGTTGCTGGCGGGCCTGCGTTTCGCGGGCGCGATGCACCTCCAGCTCGGCGGCCAGGATGTTCATGCTCCGCGCCACGACAGAAAACTCGTCGATGCCATCGGCGGGGATGCGGTGCTGGAGCTGGCCTTGCTGCAATGCCAGCGCACCCGCGCTGAGGTGATCTAGCGGCCGCCGCAACGCCCGCGCGAAGTACACCGCGGCCGCCGTGGCCAGCAGCGCCAGGGTGAGCGCCATGGCCAGCCACAGGCCGCGCATCCAGGCCAGGGTGGCGTCGGCGGCAGCGCGCTCGCGCACCACGGCGGCACCCTCACGGGCCAGGCTGTCGGCGATGAGTTGGCGCACATCGCGGCCTTGCGATCGGTCGAAGACGGCTGACAGCGCCTGCCAAGCCTGCCTGGCGTCAGCGCCGGGGGCCAGGGGTTCGGCGGCATTCACGGCCTGCTCCAGGTCGGCCACGCTGACCGCGAGCACCGCCATGGCGTCCTGCCGACGCAGGTGCTCGTCGCGGGTGGCCGCACTGTCGTCGATCTGGATGGCGGTGGCGGACAGCGTCTGCAAGCGCTCCAGCGTCCGGCGCATGTCTCGTTGCAGTGATTCGCGCACCTCGGCGGCGGCATCGGCCCCTTGCTGGCGCTGCGCCACCCAGGTGCGCAGGCGTTGCTTGGTGGCCGACAGCTCGACGAACGCCGTGCGGATGTCGCTGGCCACACGGCCCCGTTCCACCTGCTGCTCGGCGACGCGCAGCGCTGCCGCAGCACCCAGGCCCTCCAGTACCGAGATGGCCGCCAGCAGTCCTAGCGAAAGGGTGAGTCGCGTGCGAAACATGGCCGAATTGTGGCCTGACCTGCCACGGCGCCAGCGCGCTTCATCTGGCGTTCATCTCCGCGTCAGGGTCTGCTCATCCGGGTTTCAGCTGCCGTCCATGACCGAGCGATGAAATGCCTGCTGTGCCGGGATTGATCGGAACCCGGCCGCACAACAACCCCTGTGACTGACCCTCCATCCAACCGGAGTTCACGATGAAGACTGCTCGAATCCTCGCCATCCTCGCCTTGTCTGCAACCGCCGCCGCACCCGCTTTGTCCAAGGGCATGCTGGTCAATCAAGGCATCTCTGAGGCCGAAGTTCTGGCCGCCCAGCAGGGCTGGTGCAAGGCGCTGGTCGACATTGCCGCCACAGGCGCCAAGAGCGGCCAACCCGCTGCCAAGGCCCTGGCCGAGAAGGTGATTGACGCGGCCTATGGCTACCAGATGGGCGCGGTGCTGTTCAAGCCCACGCTGACCGTCAATCCGCAGACCTTCCGCACCACCCGCGCCGGCGCACTGGCCTACTTCGTGGGCGGCGACCCGGCCTTCCCCAAGGACACCGGTTTTGCCTTGAAGGGCTGGACCCAGTGCGAGGTGGACAACGCGGCCGTCTTCATCGCCGGCGACAGCGCCACCACCATGGGCAAGGTCCACTTCACAGGGAAGGACAACAAGATCACCTCGGTGGACAAGACCTGGAGCTTCGTCAAGGATGACGCCGGCAAACTGCGCATCGTGGTGCATCACTCATCGCTGGAGTACACCGGCCAGTGAGCCCGTTGCCTGCCTATGCGCGCTGAGCGCTCCTAGAGTCCATCCCCTCGAAGCCTCAGCACGCTCGGCAAGCCACTGTCTTGCGGTTCAGCCGGCGCATCCGCTCAGCTGCCGCGTCCTGTTCGGGCTCCGTTTGTCGCTGCTTGGCGATGCACGGGGCCCTCTTTCTGCCCGAATCGCCAAGGCTACGCCAAGGGCCATGCGCGAATGGGCAGTCCAGCTGAAGGACAAGCTCCAGTCCGTGGTGTGTGCCACCCGGAGCGCACTGGCCTGCGCCTGGTCGATGAGTACCCAGTACGGCTCTCCGCAGGACCGCTGGCAGGGGCCGTCATCAGTCTGTGGTGGATGTGGTGCGGTCATCGCACCACAGCTTGTGGAATGGATCGCCAAGCTGAGGCAGACTTGTCCACTTTCACATCCCTGAATTAGTACTGTTTTATGCACAGTACCCTCGGACTTCACCCTATGACAGACCACCCTCGCACGTGCAACCTCTGTCCGGTTTGGTCCACGTTACGCGACTTTGCAACCGGACATGCGCAGTCCTCTACATCACGTTGGGCGGCTCAGCAGGCTTTTGCTTTTGTCTCCGGACCCAGAAACCAGCAAGAGATCGGATGATGGCGCAGCTCGATTTTTACGCTACGACGGATGATGTGCTGCAACTGATCGATTTCATGTTCTCGATTGCACCCCTGGAACTGTATGAGGCGTATTCAAAGAAGGATTCGGACATTCGCAGGTTTAGTACGGCTGCGGAAATCGTCAAATCGGGCCACATCCAGGAAAATCATGGCGGTATATTCGTGCGCGGTGCGTGGGGAACTGTTACTAGGGTCTTGAAAATTCGTCGCTTCAAACTCAATCCAGATGTCGGCTTATTCCGCCACGAGGTCACTGGCGTCGGAACATTCCAGCTTATTCAGGGCCGCCCACATGACCTGGCGCAAGGGTCATTGGATCGAAGCATCTTTTCGCATTGGAACGAAGCCGGGGCACGGCAGCGCGCTGCGTTCGCGCAACATGAACTCGATGAGGTCAACTGGACGGAGTTCAGAAGACTTTCAGGAAAGGTCCACCGCGAAGTACGCAATTCATTCGCGGTCGCGCGCATTCCTACTGGCCACATCATGACCGGTGCATACGAGTTTCTCAAAGGTGGGGGCAAGCTGTTCGGCTACCCCACGTTGGTCTCGATTACATCCCCGGAGCTAGCTCTTTGTGGAAAGTAACGAGGCTAAGGGGGCGTTGGTCGCCGCCCAACCCGGCGTTCCAGCCGACGCCCATGCCCTCCGGCATTTGGTCAACTGGATGGGTTTGTGATGGCGTGGCCGCGACTGAACTGGTTCGTTAGAGGGCACAAACCGTGATCTGCACTGCCGAAGAATTTGCCCGCCTTCGTCGAAGCGACGATCCAGTTGAGTACCAACGCGCGTCAAGCGATGAGGCGCCTCTAGAGGTTTGGCTGTCCGTCGTTGAGAGAATGCCAGAACTTCGGGAATGGGTTGCTCATAACAAGACCGTCCCGCTTTCCATTCTTGAGCAGCTGGCGAACGATCACGATTCCTGTGTCAGAGCCACCGTGGCAGGGAAGCGCAAGCTAAGTCCGGCCCTGCAGTGGGCGTTGGCGAGAGACCTGGATCCTTCCGTTCGCGAGTGCTTGGCGTACAACGGGAAGTGTCTGACCGAGGTACTTTGCCTGCTGTCCGAAGGCATTGAGACATTTGTCAAAATGGCTGCCATTAAGAAGCTTTCGGAGCGTCGAAGTGCCCTCTCTCAAGTCAGTCGCGCTAAGTAGTTGAGTTATATAGAGGTTCTGCATGCATGCGACTGACTTTCAGGAGGATTTTCGGTGTCCACAGTCCGATTACTTCGCTAACCTCTCGCTCAAGCTGACCCGCTACGGCAAGCTTTGCAAGGACAGTCCGCGGTACCCTGTACATTCTCTCGAATTGGCCTTGCAAAGCCTGCCTCCGCGGGCAGCTTAGTTCTAACGTCAGCCAGCATGCCTCAGGTCTATCCCACGATGTCGCGCAGAAAGAAAGTGCTGCTTGTCGTTGCAGCGTTTGTCTTGTTGATCGCCGCCTATCTCTTCGCGTTCTCGCTGATTTCGACGTCTCATCCAATATCGAAGGCCGAAATTGCTAGATCGCCGGAAGTCGCTAAGTCGATCGGAAACCTGAAGGGGATG
>CALRVU010000429.1:0-3893 GCA_943371685.1 Bordetella parapertussis
CGCCGAAAAGCAATTCAATCTCAGCGAACACCCATGACATGTACTCCACGTTGAGTTCGGCGAGCTCATCTCGATGAACGCGGGTGTCAGCGACGGTGAACTCGGGTTGAAGCATTGAAGACTCCGGGCGAGCGCGGCGTGATTCGCGAGGCCTAATGCCGAGTTGATCGGCACCCATAAGGCTGGCCTGAAGCGATCGGTGCTGGAAGCGTTCGAGTGGAACGCCAGGTCAGGCTGGGGCGCAAAGTGGATGGCTCTTGAGCTGCACATTCAGGCTGGTTCTTGCAAATGATTGAGCTCAACATCGTGCCCGTCCCTCTCGTGCTTCCAGAGATTCTGCCTCATGCCAATTGTTCGTCTTGCCGCACTGCTTTGTTGCGTGCACCGACGGCGCTATTTTCGAAGGAGGCGGACAATACCGACCGCTAGAAGGACAAGCGCGCCCGGCAATAGCCACCAGACTTCGCCCAAGATTGAGAACGTACCGCGAAGGCTCCATGCAAGTACACCGAGTGCGACACCGCCAAGACCAAGTAGCAAGAACAAGTATTTTCCGACGGTTTCTGATGCGTCTCCGAACAGATGTTCATCTGAATCGCCCATGCTCATCGCAAGGAGGCCAAACGGAACGATGGAAAGAAGAACCACCCACTTGGGAGCGTCGAACTTGGTTGCAAGCCACGGCGGAACGGCCAGGACAATTAGAAAAAGAATCCTCGTCATTTAGGGTGGTGGCATCTACATGGCGGAAAAAACCTGGTCGTTGCTTGATGGGACTCAACTAAGGGGTTAGGAAACACGGGCTCTGCTTGTGAGCCATGCGCCAAGAATGACCCCAGCTGGTGCTGCCAAAGACCAAAGTGCCATTGGCAACAGTTGCGCTTGAGAAGGAAGGCCGACCAGGCTTGGAAATTGGGAGAACGCTGTCGCGGCGATGGCGACAACGACAAGTGAGATGACTAGCCTGCGTGACAGCCCCCTAGCCAGAAGGACGGCAAATGAACCGCCAGCGAGGAAGCTAGCAAAGCGAATGGCGGTATCAGAACTCCACCGAGACTCTTCTACGAATTGATACACCACGGTGCCGGGTGATGAGAGCGCCTCGAACATGCAAATGGGATGAATGTTTTCAATCAGCGTTTGCGCTCCAAGTGCGATGAGCAGGCAAGCAAGGGACGATAGCCAAGTAGAGCTGGCAGTAAACGGTCTAGGGTTCATGTGTTGTCTAACGAAGCTGTCGCAAAACCCCACCCCGTGGGCTCAGGGTGTGGGTGGACCGTGGTTCGGTCCGCGTTGAACGGGTCTGCCTCATGTGCCTTCCTAAGCCATGTTTTCTTGGCCTCGAGCCTATCTGCTGGGCATGGGGCTTGCAAGGTTTTCGGGTCTAAATTGAGGGGGTTGCCATGGCCCGGTACCGCGATGTTGACGACCAGCCGTGCTTTCTGCCGGTGAACCTGTCCGAGCAGTTGCTGCCCGGCACTTTCGAGCACGCACTCAACCATCTGGTCGAGTCGGGCGCGGTGCCGCTGGCGGCCTTTGATGCGCACTACAAGAATGACGAAGTGGGCGCCCCGGCGGTGTCACCCGCGGTACTGATCAAGGTTGTCTTGCTGGGCTACTCGCGTGGCTTGGTATCGAGCCGGGCCATCGCATCGGCCTGTGAGCGCCACGTCACCTTTGTGGCCCTGTGCGGCCTGGACGCGCCGCACTTCAGCACCATCGCCCGGTTCATCGCCCGCTCGGCAGAGCCCATTGCCGACGTGTTCCAGCGGGTGCTGCTGGTCTGTGACGCACAGGGCCTGATCGGCCGTGAGATGTTTGCCATTGACGGCGTCAAGCTGCCCGGCAACGCCAGCAAGCGCCACAGCGGCACCCGGGCTGAGCTGGCTGAACGCGCGCGCAAGATGAAGGCCGCGGCCAAGGCCATGTTGGCCCGCCATGCCCAGGCCGACGGTGCCCCCGAGCCCACGCTGGACCAGCGCAGCCAGCGCCAGATCGCCCGGCTTGATCACGATGCCCAGCGCATCGAGCGATTTCTGGCCGAGCACACCACCGACAAGGCCGGCGCCAAGGGCAGCGTGCGCAAGAGCAACGTCACCGACAACGACTCCGCCAAGATGGCCACCGACAAGGGCGTCATCCAGGGCTACTGCGGGGTGGCCACGGTGGACAGCGCGCACCAGATCATCATGGACGCGCAGGCCCATGGCACCGGCTCCGAGCAGGCGCTGCTGCTGCCCGCTGTTCAAGCCGTGCAAGCCCAGTGCGGGCCGGACACCGTGATCACCGCCGACGCGGGCTACCACTCCGAGGTCAACCTCCAGGCGCTCGACGCCCTGGGTGTGCAGGCCGTGATTGCCGACAACCAGCGCCGCCAACGCGACGAGCGCCTGGTCGATCAGGCCAAGCACCAGGGGCAAGCCGATCCACTGCACGACAAGAGCCCGAAGCCGCGCCAGACGATTCTGTTCGGCCCGGCGGACTTTGAGCACGACGCTCAGCGCAACCAGTGCCGCTGCCCGGCCGGGCAGACCGTGCAAGGTGGCCATGTGGCCGAGCAACGTGGCTGCCAATCCGTGCGCTTCAGGTTCCAGGCCAGCCAGTGCGGGCCGTGTGCGCAGCGCGGGCAGTGCCTGCGCAAGCCCGAGGGCAAGACGCCCCGGCAAGTGGCCTTCCACATCGGCCGCACGGCGCAGTGCAACCCGCACACCCAGCGCATGCGCGCCCACATCGACAGCCCGGCGGGCCGAGCGATCTACGACCGCCGCATGGCGACGGTGGAGCCGGTGTTTGCGAACCTGCGCCACAACAAGGGCCTGCGGCGCTTCACGCTGCGGGGGCAGAAGAAGGTCGATGCGCAGTGGAAGCTGATGTGCCTGGTGCACAACATCGAGAAGCTGGCCAAGAGCGGCTACGGCACGGCGTAAGAGGGGGCGAGGAGCCCGTCAAAGGTCCAGAGGGCCCGCTGAGGCGACGCAGGAGGTCAGTCGGCCATCCGAAGCAAGCCATGAGAGCCACCGCGAACGTACAGGCCTGGATCGGCTTGGCGCCGATCAGGCGCTGCGTGAGCCTGCAAAACAGGGTTTTGCGACAGCCTCAACGTTTGAGCTAACCGGCCTGCAGCGGCAGGACGCCGCAGGGCCAGAATGAAATTAGGCCCGAAGGCGGCATGCCGTTGCGGGTCCGGTTGAGCGAAGGGTTAGGTGTCGCTCTAGTTTGCGCCGCACTGCGCGAGCAATTCTTGGATGCGCTCGTCCAAGGCTTGGCGCGCAGCGACACGTTGCATGAACCGGTCATTAAAGAACTTGTGACCAACAGCAGTCGTTGAGAATACCTCGATATGTTTGTACTCCGCATCGCTGATATCGGGGAGAGGTTCGGGAGCGCGCTCTCCCACCGCCGGATAGACCTGTAGCAATCCATGCTTTGCATACTTTTGACCGACTGTCGACTGAAAGAAGCCGTTGGCTGCGACCAACTCTGTTGGTGTGAGATTCGCGTCCAATAGCCGACGGACAGCAGGATAGAACTCGCTCGGCTCCAGGGCCAGTACGCAAGTGAGCTCCTTGTCTCCCAGCACTCCACGGCGGTTACCCTTCTTCGCCGAGAGTTTCATGCCCAAGACAGCCGGTGCCGCGAATGCATGAACCAGCGCCGCCCCCTCTTCGACCGCAAGACAGCGACCCGCAAACACGAAGAGTAGCAGGGAGATGAGCAACTTGAGGTGCAACTGACGCATGCGGCGACGCCTAACGAAGCTGTCCAAAAACCCCAAATCCCAGCCCGCGCGTCACGCTGAACGCACCTGATCGGCTGCGGAGTCGAATTTCTGGTTTCATCGCAAAAATGGGTTTCGGACGGACGAGCGTTGTGCAGGGGGCCGACAGCAGGCC
>CALRVU010000430.1:0-3841 GCA_943371685.1 Bordetella parapertussis
GCCCAGCACGACGATGATGATCGGCTCCATCAAGGTCGACAGGCCCTTGACGATCTCGTCGACCTCTTCCTCATAGAACTCGGCAGCGCGCGCGAGCATGTCGTCCAGGGCGCCAGACTCTTCGCCGATGGCGGTCATCTGCAACACCATGTTCGGGAACACGCCTGTGCCGGTCATGGCCGCCGTCAGCGCCGTGCCGGAGGCCACTTCGCGCTGGATGGCCTCGGTGGCCTGGGCATAGACGGCATTGCCCGCGGTGCCGCCGACGGAGTCGAGGGCCTCAACCAGCGGAACGCCGGCTGCGAACAGCGTGGACAGGGTGCGGGTCCAACGCGCCAGGATGGACTTGCGCACCAGGTCACCAAAGATCGGCATCCGCAGAAACAGGCGGTCCATGACCATCTGCATCTTCTCGGAGCGGCGCCAGGCGCGCACGAACATGTAGCCACCACCAAACAGGCTGCCGAAGATCAGCCACCAGTAGGCGACGAATATCTTGCTCATGGCGATCACCGCCAACGTTGGGGCGGGGAGGTCGGCGCCAAAGTTCTTGAAGACGTCCTCGAAGGCCGGAATCACGAAAATCATGATCACGGTGACGACCACAAAGGCCACCACGAGCACGGACACCGGGTAGATCAGCGCGGATTTGATCTTCTGCTTGATCGCCAGTGTCTTTTCCTGGTAGAGCGCCAGGCGTGACAGCAATTGCTCCAATATGCCGCCGGCTTCGCCGGCCTCGACCAGGTTGCAATACAGCGCGTCAAAGTACTTGGGATGTCGCCTGAACGAGGACGACAAGCTGGTTCCGGTCTCGACGTCGGCGCGGATGTCCAGCAACAGTTTGGTGAGGCTGGCGTTGGTGCTGCCGCGGGCCACGATGTCGAAGGCTTGCAGCAAGGGCACGCCGGCCTTCATCATGGTGGCCAACTGGCGGGTGAAGATGGCGATGTCCTTGGGCTTGACCGATTGGCCGCCGCTGGTGCGCCGCTTCTTGATCTTGGTGACCATGACGCCCTGACGGCGCAAGGTGGCACTTACGGCGGCCTCGCCACCGGCCCGCAATTCGCCCCGAACGACCTTGCCGTTCTTGTCCTTGCCTTCCCATTCAAAGGTCAGGTCTTTGCTTGTTCTTGCAGCTGCTGCAGTTGCCATTGAGCCTCCGACCGCCCCCGACGTATTGGTTGTTGGTTTCCAGTGCTGCGCTCAGCGCTGGATCATTCATTCGTAGCAGAAATCACTTCTTCCAGCGAGGTCGCGCCCAGCCGGACTTTCAGCAAGCCAGACTGCCGAAGATCCCGCACACCCTCGCGCCGGGCTTGCATGGCCAGATCCACGGCAGAGCCGTTGGCCAGAATCAATCGCTGGATGGCTTCCGTGATCGGCATTGCTTGATAGATGCCCAGTCGACCTCGGTAACCATTGTTGCAGCTTGAGCAACCCACCGCCTTGTACGGACGCCAGGAGCCATCCAGCTCGTGCTCCTGGAAGCCCGCCTTGAGCAGGGCTTCCCGGGGGTAGTCGATGTGGGTCTTGCAGCTTTCGCACAGGCGCCGGACCAGTCGCTGTGCAGTGATCAGCAGCAGACTGGAGGCGATGTTGAAAGGTGCAACGCCCATGTTCAGCAACCGGGTCAAGGTCGACGGTGCGTCATTGGTGTGCAGCGTCGACATCACCATGTGGCCGGTCTGTGCGGCCTTGATGGCGATGTCTGCCGTTTCCAGATCGCGGATTTCACCGACCATGATGATGTCGGGATCCTGGCGCAGAAACGACTTCAAGGCCGTGGCAAAGGTCAGTCCGGCCTTGTCGTTGACATTGACCTGGTTGATGCCGGGCAGGTTGATTTCAGCCGGATCCTCCACCGTCGCGATGTTCACACCGGGTTGGTTGAGGATGTTCAGGCAGGTGTAGAGCGACACGGTCTTGCCGCTGCCGGTGGGGCCTGTGACCAGCACCATGCCATAGGGGCGGTGAATGGCGGTGACGAGGCGCGCCTTTTCCTCGGGCTCGTAGCCCAAGGCCTCAATGCCCAGCTTCGCGCTCGAGGAATCAAGAATCCGGATCACGATCTTCTCGCCGAAGAGCGTCGGCAAGGTGCTGACCCGGAAGTCGATCGACTTGCTGCCGAAGCGCAACTTCATCCGGCCGTCTTGTGGAACGCGCTTCTCCGAGATGTCGAGCCGCGAAATCACCTTGATCCGCGAGGACAGCTTGTCCTTGATGGCAATCGGCGGCTGGGTGATCTCCCGCAACTCGCCGTCGACCCGGAACCGGACGCGATAGTTGAACTCGTAGGGCTCGAAGTGCAGGTCAGACGCGCGCATGTTGATGGCATCGATCAACATCTTCTGAAGAAAGCGCACGACGGGCGCATCTTCAACCTCGGCCACCACCTCTTGTGTGGGTGCGGTGCCGAAATCGTCCTCGGAGACCTCAAAGTCAAATTCCGCAGCGGCGATGGACTCAAGAGCCTGGTTGGCCGAGGTGGTCTGACCATCGATCAACAAGGCCAGCTTGTCGAACTCGACCACCACCCATTCCGGTGTGAGCTGGGTCGCGAACTTGATGCGTTCGCTGGCCTCCTGGTCGGTTGGATCGGCGCAGGCCAGAAACAGGCGGCTGCCACGTTTACCCAGCGGCAAGACCCGGTACTGGCTGATCAGCTTGGAATCCAGCAGTGACTTGGGGACCCTTTGGTGATCCACCGCGTCCAGGTCGAGCAGTGGAACGGTCAGGGCCTGGGAAAGGGCATGGGCCAGCGCAGGCGGAGTCATGGCCCCGGAAGTGATCACCGAGGCGACGAAGGAGGTCTTCTTCTCGATCGACAGCTTGGAGAGCTCTTCAGCCTTGGCGGCCGTGAGTTTCCCGCCGTGGACCAGGACACGGGCAACACCCGAGAGGGTGGCCTTGGACGAATCGGCAACGGTATCCACGAGGTGCAGTGAGGCGACAGAGTCAACGCGGGATCATACGGCCATGATCGAACACCGCGGTGCTACTTTAAACCGAGCTGCAAACGACTCGGCATTTCTGTGCCAGCCCGCGTCGCGCGAATGGTCACAAGATGTGACTTTCGAACTGACGACCCCGTGAGTTCGTGCCGTGGATGCGGTTGTGCCCGCGGTGCGGACGCCGCAGCGCAAGGGTGTGTGGCCAAGGGGCCGTCAGAAAGATTGGTCGGGGTGAGAGGATTCGAACCTCCGGCCTCTACGTCCCGAACGTAGCGCTCTACCAGGCTAAGCTACACCCCGTGGTGCGTACAGATCCTTGCGCTGTGCTGCGCAAGCTGTGGATCTGCGCTTGGATCTGACGGAACTCTCAAGTGCCGCCGAGTCGTGCAAGGGGCTTGAGGGCGTCAGATCGTGCTTCAAATCTCGGTGGCGCAAGCTGTCATGCAGACCGCTCCACCGACCGAGCACAAAATTCTAGCAGGAAATTCAGCGACTCTGAAGGGGGCAGGTGTGAAAGGCTCTTGCGGGCTTGTTCGGCCTCCAGCCGGGCGGCTTCGCGGGTGGCGTCAATGGCGCCCGTGCGGTGCACGATCTCCACGATCGTGGCCAGTTTCTCGACCTCTCCGTGTTCGATCGCGTGGCGGATCAGGTCGCGCTCTTCAGGGGTTCCGCGTCCCATGGCGATCAGCAGGGGCAGGGTCGGTTTGCCTTCGCGCAGGTCATCACCCACGTTCTTGCCCAGCGCCTGGGTGTTGCCCTCGTAGTCCAGCAGGTCGTCGACGAGCTGGAATGCCGTGCCGAGCGCGCGACCATAGTCGGCGCAGGATTCTTCGATGTCGCGTGAGGCTCCGGCGATCACCGCACCCAGTCTTGCGCTGGCTTCAAAG
>CALRVU010000431.1:0-3817 GCA_943371685.1 Bordetella parapertussis
CGACTGCCGAAGCAGCTGGTCAACCATGGTGGTCTTGCCATGGTCCACGTGGGCGATGATGGCGATATTGCGTATCTGAAGGCTCATGGGATCTCTTTCTACGAAACCAGCAATGCCTGCACCTCGACGGGGCTGAGCAGGCGGTCGGCGATCAATTCGCCGGCGGTGATGTGGGCGCTGCCTAAGAAGGCAGCAGGGTCTGGGCCGTAAACCCGCACGGCCGGGCTGTCGGGTCGCGCCACTCGGCGGCGCAATCCAGTCAGGAATCGGGCGGCTTCGTCGCCCGGCAGTTGCAGCGCTGGCCAGTCGGCCAGCAGGCGATCCGGGGCAAGCAGCAAGCGGTCCCGGCCGGATTCGTCCAGCGCAGTGAGCTGGGCCAGTGTCTGCGCCTGATCCAGGTGCAGGCCGCCGCTGCCGGTGCGGCAGAGCGCTGCCAGGTGGGCACCACAGCCCAGTGCTTCGCCGATGTCTTCGGCCAAGGTCCGGATGTAGGTGCCTTTGGTGCAGCGCACGTCCAGCGTCAGTTCCATGGTCTCAGCATCCCATTTCTGGATGTCGATGCTGTGAATGGTGATGCGACGCGGCGCGCGCTCCACCTCGATGCCGGCGCGGGCGTATTCGTAAAGGGCCTTGCCGTCCTTCTTCAGCGCCGAATGCATCGGCGGAATCTGGTCGATGGTGCCAGTGTGCTGTGCGCAGGCTGCAACGATGGCCGGCATCGTCGTCTGCACGGGGCGTTCGCGCGTGATCTCGCCCTCGCGGTCGCCGCCCACCCTGGTCTGACCCAGCCGCAAGGTGGCGGTGTAGGCCTTGTCTGCGTCGAGGCTGACTTGGGAGAACTTGGTGGCGGCGCCAAAGCAGATGGGCAGCAGGCCGGAGGCCAGCGGGTCGAGCGTGCCGGTATGGCCGGCTTTCTCGGCGCGGAACAGGCGTTTGACCTTTTGCAAGGCGTCATTGCTCGACAGGCCGACGGGCTTGTCGAGCAGCAGCACGCCGTGCACGGCGCGGCGTGGCAGGCGAGGACGCAATGCGGAAGTGGCCTGGTTCATGGCGCGCTCAGTCTTCCTTGGCGCGGGTCGCGTTGGCCTGCAGGATCAAGCTGCTGAGTTCCGCGGCGCGGGACGTCGTCTGGTCGAACTTGAAGTGCAGTGTCGGCACGGTGTGGATGGACAGGCGCTTGAACAGACCGTTGCGGACAAAGCCGGCGGCCTCGTTCAGAGCCAGCTCGCTTTGGCCGACTTCGCCCACAAGCAGGGAAAACAGCACCGTCGCGTGGGCGTAGTCTGGCGTAACCTCCACCGCATTGATGGTGATCATGCCGATGCGCGGGTCCTTGAGCTCGCGCACGAGCTCAGCCACGTCCCGCTGGATCTGGTCCGCAACGCGAAAGCTGCGGTTGGGAATATTGCGTTTGTGTCGCATGGATGCTCCTTGCTGACGGGGCTGTACCAAGCAAAAACCCCGCCGTGGTCGGCGGGGTTGAGCTGGAGCAGCTGAACCGCCTTACAGCGTACGGGCCACTTCCTTGACCTCGAAGAATTCCAACTGGTCGCCTTCGGCAATGTCGTTGTAGTTCTTGAGCTTGATACCGCACTCGAAGCCTTCCTTGACTTCGCGGACATCGTCCTTCTCGCGGCGGATCGAATCGACTTCGCCGGTGTAGATGACGATGTTTTCGCGCAGCAGGCGGAACTTGGCGTTGCGGCGCACCATGCCCGACGTGACCATCGAGCCGGCCACGGTACCGATCTTGGAAGCCACGAAGACCTTGCGGATCTCGGCCGTGCCCAGTGCTTCTTCGCGCTGTTCCGGCGCCAGCATGCCGCTCATCGCTGCCTTCACCTCATCCACGGCGTCATAGATGATGTTGTAGTAGCGGATGTCCACGCCATTGTTCTCGGCCAGCTTGCGCGCACCGGCATCGGCCCGCGTGTTGAAGCCGATGATGATGGCCTTGGAGGCGATCGCGAGATTGACGTCCGACTCGCTGATGCCGCCGACCGCCGCATGCACCACCTGCACCTTGACCTCGTCGGTCGAGAGCTTGAGCAGCGAGCTGGCCAGGGCTTCTTGCGAGCCTTGCACGTCCGACTTCAGGATCAGCGGCAGGGCCTGCGAACCACCATCGCCCATGTTCTCGAACATGTTCTCGAGCTTGGCGGCCTGGCGCTTGTTCAGCGTCACTTCGCGGTACTTGCCTTGGCGGAAAGTGGCGATCTCACGGGCCCGACGCTCGTCAGACAGCACCATGAAGTCATCACCGGCCAACGGTACTTCCGTCAGACCCTGGATTTCGACAGGGATGGACGGGCCGGCCTCGTTGATGCTCTTGCCGTCTTCGTCCAGCATGGCACGAACACGGCCATAGCTCGAGCCGGCCAGAATCACGTCGCCGCGCTTGAGCGTGCCGGACTGGATCAGCACCGTGGCCACCGGGCCGCGTCCCTTGTCCAGACGGGCTTCGATGACGATGCCCTTGGCCATGGCGTCGGTCGGTGCCGCAAGTTCGAGCACTTCGGCCTGCAACAGCACTTGCTCCAGCAGGGTGTCGATGCCCTGGCCGGTCTTGGACGAGACGCCCACGAACGGCGAATCACCGCCGAACTCTTCCGGCACCACCTGCTCGGCCACCAGCTCGCCCTTCAGGCGCTCCAGGTTCGAATCAGGCTTGTCGATCTTGGTCATGGCCACGACGATGGGCACGCCCGCCGCCTTGGCATGGTGGATGGCTTCCTTGGTCTGCGGCATCACGCCGTCGTCCGCCGCCACCACCAGGATGACGATGTCGGTGGCCTTGGCACCGCGAGCCCGCATCTGCGTGAAGGCCGCGTGACCTGGGGTGTCCAGGAAGGTGATCATGCCGCGCGGGGTTTCCACGTGGTATGCACCGATGTGTTGGGTAATGCCGCCGGCTTCGCCCGCAGCCACCCGGCTGCGACGGATGTAGTCCAGCAGCGAGGTCTTGCCGTGGTCGACGTGACCCATGACCGTGACCACCGGAGCGCGCGGCAGTGCTTCGCCCGACGCCGCGGCTTCTTCCTCTTCCGAGAAGGCCTCCGGATCGTCCAGCTTGGCAGCAAAGGCCTTGTGACCCATTTCCTCGACGAGGATCATGGCCGTTTCTTGGTCCAGCTGCTGATTGATCGTGACCATCTGGCCCAGCTTCATCAGCTGCTTGATCACCTCGCTGGCCTTGACGGACATCTTGTGCGCCAGATCGGCCACCGAGATGGTCTCAGGCACGTGCACCTCCTGGCTCACCGGCTCATTGGGTGCCTGGAAGTTGGAGTTGCTGTTGTTGTCACGGCCGTCACCACGGCGACCACCGCGCGGCGCGCGCCAGCCCGGCCGGTTGGCACCGGCGTCCGGACGCTTGGCACCTGGTGCGCCGCGCTTCTTGGCATCGTCTGCCCAGCTCGAAGACAACTTCTCGGACTTGACCGACTTCTTGTCGCCCGGCTTGGCCGCCGTGGCGGCAGCAGCCGTGGTCGTGCCCGGTGCGCCCGGGACGACCTTGGCCTTGTGGATCGTGCCCTTGATGCCTTCCTTCGGTGCTTCCACCGGCTTGGGCTCTTCAGGCTTCTTCGCGACCAGAACCTTGCTCTTGCGGTTCATCATGTCGCGGATGGCTGACGCTTCCGCTTCGGCCTTCTGCCGGCGCGCGGCCAGATCGGCCATGCGCTTTTGCTCTTCGGCTTCGGTATCGGCCGCCTTGATCACGCGCAGTGCGGGCTTGGGCGGTGCAGCTTCTGCGACCGGGGCAGGAGCCACCGGCGCGACGGGTGCCGCGACTGGTGCCGCAACTGCTTCAACCACC
>CALRVU010000432.1:0-3816 GCA_943371685.1 Bordetella parapertussis
CGTAGCGCTTGGTGTGCTCCGGCGGCACCTCCTGCACGGCGATGATCGAGGCGCGCCACTCGGCGTACTGGTCGACCATCTGCTTGAGGATGGACGGCTTGCCGACCATCAGGTCATCGGCCAGCAACACGGCAAAGGGCTCGTTGACCACCACGCTCTGGGCGCACAGCACCGCATGGCCCAGACCCAGGGCCTTGGGTTGGCGGATGTAGATGCACTCCATGTCGTCGGGCTTGATGGAATGGACCATGGCCAGCAGTTCATGCTTCCCAGCGGCCTCCAGTTCGTGCTCCAGCTCGTAGGCCGTGTCGAAGTGATCCGGAATGGCGCGCTTGTTGCGGCCATTGACGAAGATCATCTGCTTGATGCCGGCCGAGTAGGCTTCTTCCACCGCGTACTGGATCAGCGGCTTGTCGACCACCGGCAGCATCTCCTTGGGCTGGGCTTTGGTGGCGGGCAGAAAACGGGTGCCGAGGCCGGCAACCGGAAAGATGGCCTTGTTGATCTTCATCGAGTTCTCGGAAAAAGTGGCAAAGGTGCGAAAGGCAATGCGAAACATTGTGACCACCGACTGCGCCAGGCCTGTGACAGCCTGACCCCGCGGGGCCTCTCCCTCAATGTAGCGGAAGCTTGCTCAGCTGGGCCTTGAGGCTTTCGAGAGTGCGGGCAAATTCCGCCATCCGGGCCCGCTCCTGAGCCACCACCGCCTCTGGCGCTCGGGCAACGAAGCTCTCGTTGCCCAGCTTGGCCTCGGCCTTGACCAATTCGCCCTCGATGCGCTTGATCTCCTTGCCCAGGCGCTCACGCTCGGCGGCGATGTCGATCTCGACCTTGAGGGCCAGCCGGGCCTCGCCCTGCACCAGCACCGGCGCCAGCTCGGACGCAGCCACAAATGCGGCTTCATCGCTCAACACCTGCACTTCGCTGAGCTTGGCCAGGGCCTTGAGCAGCGCGGCGGCCTCGTTCAGGAAGGCCGTGTCGCCCAGCGTGATCAGCGGCACGCGCTCGGCGGGCGACAGGCTCATCTCGCTGCGCAACGTGCGGCACGCACCGACGAATTCCTTGAGCTTGGCAACCCAGGCGTCGGCCACCGGGTCAATGCGCTCCAGCTGGGCCTGGGGGTAGGGCGCGCTGGCGATGGTGTCGGTGCTGCCGGCGGACTTGCGGCCGGCCACCACGGCCACGGTGTCCCACAGCTCGGCGGTGATGAAGGGTGCGACCGGGTGCAGCAGGCGCAGCACGGTCTCGAGCACGCGCACCAGGGTGCGGCGGGTGGCCCGTTGTTCGGCCTCCGTGCCGGTCTGGATCTGGACCTTGGCAATCTCCAGGTACCAGTCGCAGTAGCTGTCCCAGACGAACTGGTAGACCGCATTGGCCACGTTGTCGAGCCGGTACTCGGCAAAGCCCTGGGCCACGGCCGCCTCGACGCGCTGCAGCTCGCTGCTGATCCAGCGGTCGGCCTGGCTGAAGGCCAGGTAGCCGTGGGCCGGGCCGCCCACCGCGCATTCGTCCTTGCTGTGCTCCTTCAGGCCGCAGTCCTGGCCCTCGCAGTTCATCAGCACGAACTTGGTGGCGTTCCAGAGCTTGTTGCAGAAGTTGCGGTAGCCCTCGCAGCGTTTGGCGTCAAAGTTGACGCTGCGGCCCAGCGTGGCCATGGCCGCGAAGGTGAAGCGCAGTGCATCGGCACCATAGGCGGGAATGCCTTCGGGGAATTCCTTCTCGGTGGCCTTGCGCACCTTGGGTGCGTTCTCGGGCTTGCGCAGGCCGGTGCTGCGCTTGTCCAACAGCGGGCCCAGGGCAATGCCGTCGATCAGGTCGACCGGGTCGAGCACATTGCCCTCGCTCTTGCTCATCTTCTTGCCCTGTGCATCCAGCACCAGGCCGTGGATGTACACATGCCTGAAGGGCACTTGGCCGGTGAAGTGCTTGGTCATCATGATCATCCGGGCGACCCAGAAGAAGATGATGTCGTAGCCGGTGACCAGCACGCTGCTGGGCAGGAACAGGTCCTGCTCGATCGTCTTGGCCGGCCAGCCCAGGGTGCTGAAGGGCACCAGCGCGCTGGAGTACCAGGTGTCCAGCACGTCGGCATCGCGGGTCAGCGTGCCGCTGTAGTCGGTGGCGCTGGCCTTGGCACGGGCTTCGTCCTCGCTGCGGGCCACGAACAGTTCGCCGTTCTCGCCGTACCAGGCAGGGATCTGGTGGCCCCACCAGAGCTGGCGCGAGATGCACCAGTCCTGGATGTTGTTCATCCACTGGTTGTAGGTGTTGACCCAGTTCTCGGGCACGAACTTCACCTCGCCCGACGCCACCGCCTCGATGGCTTCGTCGGCGATGCTCTTGCCGTTGTGGCCGGCCTTGCTCATGGCCACGAACCACTGGTCGGTCAGCATGGGTTCGATCACCTGGCCCGTGCGGGCGCAGCGCGGCACCATCAGCTTGTGCTTCTTCACCTCCACCAGCAGGCCTTCGGCCTCCAGCTGGGCAACGATCTGCTTGCGGGCCGCAAAGCGGTCCAGGCCCACATAGGCGGCCGGGATCTCGGGCACTTCGGCGGCGCTGACCTTGGCGGCCAGGTCGAAGATGGTCAGCATGGGCAGCTGATGCCGCAGGCCGACCTGGTAGTCGTTCTGGTCATGCGCCGGCGTGACCTTGACCACGCCCGTCCCAAAGGCCTTGTCCACGTAGTCGTCGGCAATCACCGGCACGAGGCGCCCGGTGATGGGCAGGCGCACCTGCTGGCCGATCAAGTGGGTGTAGCGCTCGTCTTCGGGGTGCACCATCACGGCGGTGTCGCCCAGCATGGTCTCAGGCCGCGTGGTGGCCACCACCAGCGATTCGGTGCTGCCCTCCACCGGATAGCGGATCAGCCACATCGAGCCGTCTTCTTCCTCGCTCTCCACCTCCAGGTCGGACACGGCGGACTTGAGGATCGGATCCCAGCTGACCAGGCGCTTGCCCCGGTAGATCAGGCCCTCGTCAAACAGGCGGACAAAGGTCTCGGTCACCACGGTCGAGAGCTGCTCGTCCATGGTGAAGTACTCGTGCTGCCAGCTCACCGAGTCGCCCATGCGGCGCATCTGCTGGGTGATGGTGGCGCCGCTTTGCTCCTTCCACTCCCAGACCTTGGCGACGAAGTTCTTGCGCGCCTCGGCGGGCGTCGGGCCCATGTCGTGGCGGCTGATGCCTTTCTCCTGCAACTGCCGCTCCACCACGATCTGCGTGGCGATGCCGGCATGGTCGGTGCCCGGCACCCACAACGTGTTGTGGCCTTGCATCCGGTGGTAGCGGGTCAACGAGTCCATGATGGTCTGGTTGAAGGCATGGCCCATGTGCAGCGTGCCCGTCACATTGGGCGGAGGCAACTGGATGCAGAACGAGGCCTTGGTCGGGTCCAGCGTGGGCTGATAGACGCCGGACTGCTCCCACAGCGGCCCCCAGCGGGCTTCGATGGCGGCAGGTTCAAAGGATTTGGCGAGTTCAGTCATGGGCAGCGTGTGAGTTCAGGCGGCCGGCAATGATGGCGACACAAAGACACACATGCGGTGTCAACGCGGCCTGCCAGCGGGGAGTTGATCGATTGTAGGGTGCGGTCGATCGTCGGCCGTGACCCCCATCGCGGAGATCTGAATGCTGTTTGCCACCCTCAAGCGCGCTGTCCAGCGCCACGCCCCCTTCCACCCCATCAGGCGGGCTGCCGTGCTGGCGCCACTGATGTCGGCGGCTCTGCTGGCGGCCTGCGGCGGCGGTGGCGACGATGCGCTGGAGCCCGGTGCCAATTGCTCCGTGGTGGATCAGAACCTCTGGCTGCAGAGC
>CALRVU010000433.1:0-3802 GCA_943371685.1 Bordetella parapertussis
GGTTCTGCTCAAGGACGACAGCGCGCTGAGCCTGTTGGCGCATCTGCGGACGGTAGTGCGGGGCCAGCGAGTGCTCTCCGAGCGGGTGAGCAGCCTGATCGGCGCTGAAACCAGCCCCTTGACGCGCCGCGAGATGCAGGTCGTCAAGCTGATCTGTGATGGCCTGTCAGGCCCTGCCATTGCTGGCTTGTTGTCGCTTTCACCCAGAACGGTGGACAAGCACCGCGAGAACCTGATGCGCAAGCTGGAGGTCAGCAATACCGCGCAATTGCTGCAGCGGGTGGGTGCGCTGGGCTGGTTCTCTTGAGGCCCGCTCAGCCGCGTGGCTGGGCGGCGCTGGCCAGCAAGGTGCTCATGGCGCGCTCTGCGCTTTGTTGTGCGTCCTGGGCTTGGTGGTCAGCGATCTGACCCAGGCCGGTGAGCAGGCTGCCGCAGACCACGGCCGACAGCGTGAAGGCGGTGGCGCGGGCCAGCAGGCTGTTGGACAGGGTGGCGGTGGTGCGAACGGTGCTGGTGGTGCGGGACATGGCGGGCTCCTGGTGGGGCAGTGCAGCGTTGCTGCGATGGAGCCAATGTCGTCGTTTGCGCCCTGCAGGACCACCGGCTTGCGACCAGCTGCCGGCGCAGCGCATTGATCGGCTTGTGGCGCCGATGAGCCGCTGGGAGCGAACGAGACCTCAGTGACCTTGATCGTTGCGGCGGAGCAGGGTCAGGGGAGGAAATGGGGATGGGCTGTGCATGTCGGGCGCTCGCTGGGTCGAATGATGGAAACAACAAGACCGCAGCGTAGGTTCGAGCCATGCATCCGGCCATACGGTGATCGCCGCAAATTCTTGCGGCACCCCCTCAATCGTCAACGGCAGGCATGTGGATGGCGAAACAGCTGCCGCGACCCGGTTCGGAGCTCACACGCAGGGTGTAGCCGCATTCCTCGCAAAGTGATCGCACGATGTACAGGCCCAGGCCATGGCCCTCGGCGGCCTGGGCGCTCAGTTGCTGGAACGGGTGCCTGAGCACGGCCAGTTGCGCTGCATTGAGTCCGACCCCCGTGTCCAGCACCTGCAATTCCAGCCCCCCAGGGCGCGGCCGCACGCCGATCAGGATGCGCCCGCGGGGGGTGTAGCGCACCGCATTGCTGACGAGGTTGTCCAGCAGGCGGTGCAGCAGCAGGGCCGGCGCTCGCAGTTCGCGCGAGCTGTGGACCCAGGTCAGGCGCAGTCCCTTGGCTTCGGCCTTGGCCGCGTGGCGCCCTGCTACCTGGGCCAGCAGGTCACCCAGGACCACCAACTCGGCCTCTGCTGCTTCCCGGTGCTGGGTTCGGGCCTGATCCAGAACACTGTTGAGCAGCGACTGCACATGATGCAGCGACTTGTCCAGGTGCTGGAGGTGGCTGGGATCGGGCTGGGTCTGGTTGCGCAGTGCGCTCACCGTCATGCGCAGGGCCGCCAGCGGTTGCACCAGATCGTGGCTGGTGCTGGCCAGCAGCAGGCGGTTGAACGAGGCATCGGCCTGGGCCAGGTTCAAGGCACGGGCGGCTGACAACAGTGACTGCGCGTCATCGAGCTGGCGCTGACGCAGGGCCTGCTTCTGGCGCCCCAGACCCCGGATGCGCTGCACCTGGGCGGCTGAAAAACAGCCGATCTCCAGCAGGTAGCCGATCTTGCCGTAGTCAAAGAAATAGAACTCGGGGAAAGGGTTCAAGCCATTGCCCCCCAGGCCGAACAGGAGCACGAAGCAGATCATGAACGAGGCCGTTCCTGCGGCATACCAGCGGGCGCCGGGCATGTGCATGCGCACCGCACGCACGGCAATGAGCACCGTCAACAGGATCCAGATCAGGGCCATGGGCTTGAGCAGCCAGTCGGCTTGCCCGCGGGACCAGACCAGCGGGGTCAGGGCCAGCAAGGCCAGCGCCACGACGAAAGCGACCAGGCTCCGGTGGCCCCAGGGCAAGCGCTCGCGCAGTTGCAGGAACGTGCTTGCAAAGGCGCAGTGGCAGACGGACATCGCCATGGCGATCCAGGTCAGCACCCTGGCGTTCAAGCCCGGGGCATCCGGCCAGAGCACCGGCTGCAGATAGCCTTGAACCTGGAGCATGGCCAGCACGTAGCAAAGGGTCAGGCTCGCAAAGGCCAGGTGGCTACGGTCACGGCCCAGGGAGTACATCGTCCCCAAGCCGATCAGCACCGCCAGCATCAGGCCCAGGACGATGCCGGCCATCAGGATGTGCTGCTCGGTCCATTCGCGCCAGCCTTCCACGCTGTAGAGGTGCGCGTCAGGCAGGTGCAGGGGGAAGGTCATCAGGCGAGCCTTGACCTCGATGAGGTTCAGCCCGGGAGAAAGGCGCACGGGCAAGGCCAGCTGGGTGCCGGCCGGTGGACGCTCCGACGCCGCCGAATCCGGTGTGAAATCGAGCAGCGTCTCCCCGGGCTCGCTTCGCGAGGGGTCACCCGCCGGGTGCGCTGTGCGACGCTGCACGACATGCAAAGCCAGCGCGGCCGGAACGCCGAGGCCCAGGACCATGTCCTGCTCGTCGGTGCCGTCCCAAATCAGCTGGATCTGGTTGTGCAGTTCGCCGTTTTGCCGGCTGATTTCAGTGGTGCAATTCCGCAGCATCTGCTGGGGCTGGGCGGCACGGGCTTGGCAGGGCTCGGGGGCAGGTCGCTCTGCCCGCGCACCGCCCAGGCAGCCCAGCAAGACGATCAGTGCGGCGATCGAGCGAAAATTCAAGAAATGCATTCCATTCGGGTGTTTTTGGCAGACGATCATGCGATGTTTCGCGATGGTCTCAAGCTGTTCCTGTCCAGCCAGGCGGACTTTGCCATGGCGGGTGAAACAGGAGAATTGGGTGATCTGCTGGGCAAAGTCCGTGCCTGTCGGCCCGATCTGCTGCTGATCGATTACCACATGCCGGGTGGCGATACGGGGGCCCTGATCTCGCACCTCAAGCAGACCGACGCCGAGATGCGCATTGTCGTGTTGACCGGCAGCCATTCGGGGCTGGTGCTGCGCCAGCTGATCAAGAGTGCGGCAGACGCCGTGCTGTCCAAGGACGAGAGCGCGGAGGAGTTGCTGTCGCATTTGCGGGCGGTGGTGCTCGGCCAGAAGCTCGTGTCCGCGCGGATCAAGGCCTTGATCGGGGACGATGACACGGCGCTGAGCCGCCGCGAGATGCAGGTGCTGAAGCTGGTCTGCGACGGTCTGACCGGCCCGGCCGTGGCCGAGGTGTTGTCGCTGTCACCCAAGACGGTGGACAAGCACCGCGAGAACATCATGCGCAAACTGGAGGTCAACAGCACTGTCCAGCTGATGCAGAAGGTCCACGCCCGAGGCTGGTTCTCCCATTGAGGCCTGACGGAGGCGCCCCTCCGCCGGCCTGCAAGCCGTACATTGCAGCACCTTCATCTGCCCGGAATACTCATGAACATGATGCGCGTTCGAGCTTGGCGCAGCGCCGGTCTGCTGTGGCTGGCCCTGTTCATCGGGCAGGTCGGAGTGGCAGCCCCTGCGGCGTCGGTGGCGACTGCTGCCTCGCAGGCCATTGCCGAGGAAGGCTATCTGCGCATCGGCGGCATCGAGCAGTGGATCACCATCCACGGCGCCGATCGCGCCAAGCCCGTGCTCCTGTTCCTCCACGGTGGGCCAGGCAATCCGCTCAGCCCCTATGCCGAGCGCATCTACGGCGCCTGGGCGGCAGACTTCACCCTGGTTCAATGGGACCAGCGCGGTGCGGGCAAGACCTTTGGTCGCAACCCTGGGGCTGCCGATGCGCCCTTGCGACTGACGCAGATGGTGGATGACG
>CALRVU010000434.1:0-3796 GCA_943371685.1 Bordetella parapertussis
CCCGGCAAAGCCGGCCCCGGTGCTGAGCAGATCGGGCAGGTGGACCAGCGGGACGTACTTGCCCTTGGCCACGCCATGCACGTCCGTGAACTGGGCAAGCACGGTGTGAACGCCCTGCGCCGAGAGCGTTTGCATCAAGTCCTGCATGAGCTCAGTCCAGTCGGATCCAGGTGGTCTTGAGCTCGGTGTACTTGTCGAAGGCGTGCAGGGACTTGTCGCGTCCGTTGCCGCTCTGCTTGAAGCCGCCAAAGGGGACGGTGATGTCGTCTTCGTCGTAGGAGTTGACGTGGACGGTGCCGGCGCGCAGGGCCTTGGCCACGCGGTGGGCACGATTGATGTTGTGGCTCCAGACGCTGGCTTGCAGGCCGTAGCTTGAGTCGTTGGCCAGGGCCACGGCCTCGGCCTCGGTCTTGAAGCGCAGGATGCTCATGACCGGGCCGAAGATCTCCTCGCGGGCAATCTTCATCTGGGCCCCGACACCGGCAAACACCGTCGGCTCCACATAGAAGCCACCGGTCTCGGCACGGGCCTGCCGGCCGCCGACCACGCATTGCGCGCCTTCGGCATGGCCGGACTCGATGTAGCCGAGCACGGTGTTCATCTGACCCTGATCCACCAGCGCCCCGAGCTCGGTGGCCATGTTCAATGGGTCGCCAGGTGCGTACTTGGGCGCCTCGGCGGCCACCAGGCGAATGAACTCGTCAGCAATGCTGTCGTGCACCAGCACGCGCGACGGCGCATTGCAGCTCTCACCCTGGTTGAAGAACATGCTGCCAGCCACCGTGCTGGCAGCGCGGCCGATGTCATCGAAGTCGTCAAACACCAGGAAGGCCGACTTGCCGCCCAGCTCGTTGTAGACCCGCTTGAGGTTGGAGCGGCCTGCGTAGTCCAGCATCCGCCGACCGACGCGGGTCGAGCCGGTGAAACCCATCGCGTCCACATCCATGTGCAAGGCCAGGGCCTCGCCGGCCTCGTGGCCGTAGCCGGGCACCACATTGAAGACGCCAGGTGGCAAGCCCGCTTCAACTGCGATCTCAGCCAGACGGCAGGCCGTCAGCGGGCTCTTCTCGCTGGGCTTGAGCACCACCGAATTGCCGGCCGCCAGGGCAGGGCCCAGCTTCCAGGCCGCCATGATCATCGGGTAGTTCCAGGGCACGATCACGCCGACCACGCCCATGGCCTCGCGGGTGATCAGCGCCAGGGCGTTGTCGCCGGTCGGGGCGATCTCGTCATAGACCTTGTCCACCGCCTCGGCATACCAGGCGATGCAACGAGCGGTTGAAGGCACATCCACGCCCAGCGAGTACTGGATGGGCTTGCCCATGTCCAGCGTCTCGAGCAGCGCCAGTTCTTCCTTGGCCGCCAGGATCAGCTCAGCGAAACGCTGCAGGACCTTCTTGCGCGCGGCCGGCGCCTTGCCAGCCCAGCGGCGATCCTCAAAAGCCGCGCGCGCACTGCGCACGGCGGCATCCACATCAGCGGCCTGACCGCGCACCACCGAGGCCAGAAACCGGCTGTCGATCGGTGAATGCTTGTCAAACCGCTGGCCGTCGACGGCATCGACACGTCGACCATCGATCACTGCGCGGCCATCCATCTGCAGCGCCGCAGCACGTGCTGCCCAGTCCAAGCTTCCCATACGAACAGTCTCCCGAAATAAGAAGGCCGCTGTTTCAGCGGCCTGTTTCGTCAAGCCCGGCGGCTCCCCGCCCGGCCTTGCGTCATCAGAATGCCACCAGCACCGAAGCCGCAACCATCTGGTTGTTCTTCTTGTAGGTGCCGGATTTCACGTCTTCGAACACAGCCCGATCGGCGCCATCCAGGCGGTACTCGAGCTTCATGGTGGTCGACGTGTCGAAAGCATACTTGGCGCCCACGGTCAGTGCATATCGGTTCGCACCCTTGTTCGGGTCTCCATTGAGGTCCGGGCCCAGGCCGTTGCGGCCATCGTTGCCGACCACGGCAGCGCCGGTGGTCTCATCGAAGCTGGTGTAGCCGTTGTAGGCAAACAGGCCGCCGCCGTTCTTGTCGTTCTGGATGTAGTCAGCGCGGATCAGGCCCTGCAGCCGCGGCGTGAACATCAGACCTGCCAGACCGGAAACGCCCACCCACTGCGAATCACGCCAGTTGCCGGCCGCATCGGGCGTGATGGCACCCTTGTCCTGCCGACCGAAGCTGATCTGACCCTGCAAGGTCATGTCGCCACGGGTGTAGTAGCCATCAACCTCGGCCAGGAAGGCCATGGTGTTGGTGCCCGTATTGAAGTTGGGCGCCTTGCCGACCAGGCTGGCGAAGCCCCAGCCATCGAATTCGCCCTTGGAGTAGTCGAGGCGCAGCGCCCAGACCGGCGAACGCTCATTGGCTTGGCGAACCGTCGCGTTGACGTTGGCGATGGCGGTGCGCAACCACCACTTGCCCTCAGTGATGTCCAGACCCACGCCGGTGTAGCCGACCGGCAGGGTGAAGTCATAGAGCAGGTTGTGGCTGGTGAACGGGTTCAGCGTCGGTTGCTGGTACTCGTAACCCGACCAGTCGGGAATCTGGCCTGCGATCAGGCGGGTCTGCAAGCTGCCCAGCGGGATCGACACCGTCGCCTCTTGAACAATGCTCGCGCCGTCAATGGCAGCGCCCACGCCGCGATTGGGCGTCAACGTCAAGTGCCAGATCGTGCCGCTCTCGGTCTCCTTCAGCAGGTCCAGCGAAGCCGAGCCCATGAACGAGGTGTCATAGGAGTAGCCGTCAGCCTGCTGATTGAGGAACTGGAAACCCGCCCGGTTTTGCCGCTGGTTGAAGACGAACACCGGCTCGATGTAGCCCGACACCTTCAAGCCCTGGAAGCCGAAGTCGGTGAACGTGTCCTGCAGGGCTTCGGTCTTGGCGGCGATGCGGTTGAACTCGGCGGCCTGATCGGGCGTCATGCCCCATTGCGGCTGGTCCGGTGCGGCGGCAGGCGCCGGCGCCTTGAGCTTGCTCTCCAGCTCGCTGACGCGATCTTTCAGGGCACGCAGTTCCTTGAGCAGTTCTTCGTTCGACTGCGCAACCGCCGGAAAGGCCGCCGTCAGGGCGATCACAAGCAAGGTGGGGCTCAGAGACTTCATCGTGGGTTCCTTGTGGCTACAGGTTGTTGTTCGGTCGAAGTTCGGTCAGCCGCGCGTGGCAGCCGACATTTCTTGCTGGCGCCGGCGCTCAGCACGCGCGATCAGGTAGCTGGCGGCGATCACGCCGATCGAGACGATCAGCACGATCAAGGTGGCCACGGCATTGACGCTGGGGTTCAGGCCCAGCCGCGCTCGCGAGAAGATGACCAGCGGCATGGTGGTCGAGCCCGGCCCGGACAGGAAGGCCGACAGCACCACGTCATCGAGCGAAAGCGTGAAGGTCAGCAACCATGCCGACATCAGCGATTGGGCGATCATCGGCAAGGTGACAAGGAAGAAGACCTGCCGAGGCTTGGCACCCAGGTCCATGGCGGCTTCTTCAAGCTGAGGATTGAGCTCCTGCAGGCGGGCTTGCACCACCACCGTGGCATAGGCCATGCCGAGCAGCACATGGCCCATCCAGATGGTCAGGGTGCCGCGCTCAGGAAAGCCCACCGCGCGCTGGATCGACACCAGCATCAGCAGCAGGGAGAGGCCGACCACGACCTCGGGCATGACCAGCGGGGCATTGACCATGCCGCTGAACAAGGTGCGGCCGGTGAAGCGCTTGTACTTGACCAAGGCGAAAGCGGCAAACGTGCCGAGCACCACCGAGCCGCAGGCGGTGAAGAATGCGATCTTCACTGACAACCACAGCC
>CALRVU010000435.1:0-3788 GCA_943371685.1 Bordetella parapertussis
GAAGCCGTAGCCCACCGGCACATAGGGCGTGAGCTGGCCCAGCGGCCCGGCCGCCTCCAGCCCGCCGGCCAGGCCGGCCATGCCGCCCGAGATCAGCAGCGCTGTCCACAAGGCGGCGCGCGACGAGAAGCCGGCATAGCGCGCGGCCGCCGGCGCCAGCCCACCCACCTGCAGCGCAAAGCCGCGGTAGGTGCGGAACAGAAAGGCCCACAAGCCGGCCACCGCCACCAGGGCCACCAGCAGGCCGGCATTCATGCGCAAGCCGTCCACCAGGCGCGGCACCTTGGTCGGCGCAGCAAAGCTGATGCTCTGCGGAAAGTTGTAGCCGTTGGGATCCTTCCAGGGGCCGTAGACCAGGTAGCTGAGCAGCATGTCGGCCACATAGACCAGCATCAGGCTGACCAGGATCTCGCTGGCATTGAAGCGGTCGCGCAGCAGGGCCACGATGGCCGCCCAGGCCATGCCGCCCAGCACGCCGGCCAGCAAGATGGGCACGACGATCCAGCGCGAGGATTCGGGACCGGCCTGCATGGCCACCCAGCCCGCGCACAAGGCGCCCAGCACGAACTGGCCTTCGGCGCCGATGTTCCAGACATTGGAGCGAAAGCACACCGCCAGGCCCAGGGCGATCAGCACCAGCGGCACGGCCTTGACGCTGAGTTCGGAAAGCGCGTAAGCGCTCTTCAGCGGCTCGACGAAGAACACCGCCAGGCCTTTGACCGGATCGATGCCCAGGGCCCAGAACAGGATCACGCCGACGACCACGGTGATCAGCAGCGCCAGCAGCGGCGAGGCCAGCGCCATGGTGCGCGAGGGTTGCGGCCGGGTCTCAAGCTTGAGCATGGCGGCCTCCTTCGTCGGCATCGGCTTCGGCGGCAGATGAGGTGCGTTCCGGCCACAAGCCGGACATCCATTCCCCGATGGTGTCGCGCCGAACGGCGGACGTGGGCACGGCGGGCGACAAGCGACCCTGCGCGATGACCACCAGGCGGTCGCTCAGCTCAAACAATTCGTCCAGCTCCTCACTCAAGACCAGCAGGGCGCAGCCCTCGTTGCGCAGCTTGAGCAGCTCGCCGCGGATCTGCGCCGCGGCCCCCACGTCCACGCCCCAGGTGGGCTGGGCGATGATCAACAACTTGGGCGCGGCGTCGATCTCGCGGCCCACGATGAACTTCTGCAGATTGCCGCCTGAGAGCGAGCGGGCCGCGGCATCGGGCCCGCCGGCCTTGACCTTGAAGCCGGCAATCAGGTCGGCCGCCAGGGCCCTGGTCTTGGCCGGGCTGTACCAGCCGCTGCGGCTCACGGCCTCGGTGCGGGTCAGCAAGGTGTTGGCCGCCAGGGACAGCGTGGGCACGGCACCGCGGCCCAGTCGCTCCTCAGGCACAAAGTGCAGGCCCAGGGCCCGACGCTTGCGCGGCGAGGCTTGCGAGATGTCCTGGCCGAACAGGCTGATGCTGCCCTGCGGTGCGCGCGGGTCCTCGCCCGAGAGCGCCGCCAGCAACTCTTGCTGGCCATTGCCCGACACGCCGGCCACGCCCAGGATCTCGCCCGCGCGGACCTTGAACGACACATCCTGCAGGTCGCGGCCAAAGGGATCGGTGGCGGCCAGGTTGAGGTGGCGGACCTTGAACACCGTCTTGCCCTCGGTCACGTCGCGGGTCTTCAGCGCCAGCGGCTCCTCGCCGATCATCATTCGCGACAGGCTGGCGTTGTTCTCGAGCCGGGGATCGACCTCGCCCGTGACCTTGCCGCCGCGCAGCACCGTGCAGTGGTGGCACAGGGCGCGGATCTCGTCGAGCTTGTGGCTGATGTAGAGGATGCTGCAGCCCTCGTCGCTGAGCTTGCGCAGGGTGACAAACAGCTTCTCCACCGCTTGCGGCGTCAGCACCGAGGTCGGCTCGTCCAGGATCAGCAACTGCGGCTTGGTCAGCAGGGCGCGGACGATCTCGACCCGCTGGCGCTCACCCACGCTGAGCGTGTGCACCGGGCGCAGCGGATCGACCTCCAGGCCGTAACCGGCCGCAACCTCGCGGATCCGGTCGGTGACCTGGGCCAGCGAGTGCGACTTGTCCAGGCCCAGCCAGACGTTCTCGGCGGCCGACAAGGTGTCAAACAGCGAGAAATGCTGATAGACCATGCTGATGCCCAGGGTGCGCGCCTGCGCCGGGCTGGCCACCTGCACGGGCTTGCCATTCCAGCGCATCTCGCCGCTGTCGGGCCGGGTGGCGCCGTAGATGATCTTCATCAACGTGGACTTGCCGGCGCCGTTCTCGCCCAGCACGGCGTGGATCTGGCCGGGTGCCACCTTGAGCGAGATGTTGTCATTGGCCCGCACGGCCGGGTACTGCTTGGTGATGCCGCTGAGTTCCAGGCGTAGAGCGGTGGGCTGCATAGATGGTGGCGGGCGGGCTGCGGTTGGGTGGATGGGATCAGCCGGGGCGGCGGTAACGCTCGACGCCGGCCACGCGGGTGCTGACCACATGCCGGTCGTCACCCAGGGTGAGCCAGGCAAACAGGCTGTCATGCAAATCGCGCGCCACGGCCTGGCGCCGGGCCTGCACCGGCTCGACCGCGCGGTCCCAGACCACGACGTCGGCGAGTGTACCGGCCTCCAAACGGCCGATTTCGTGGCTCAGACCCAGGGCCTCGGCGCCGCCCAGTGTGGCCGCATGCAGCAGCGCCCAGGCGGTGATGCGCCGCCCGGCCATGGCCTGCACCTTGTAGCCATCGGCCAGGGTGCGCAGCATCGACAAGCTGGTGCCGCCACCCACATCACAGCCCATGCCAAGGTTCATGCCCTGCTGGCGCGCGGCGGCCCAGTCAAACAGGCCGCTGCCCAGGAACAGATTGGACGAGGGGCAATGGGCGATGGCCGCGCCGGTCTCGCGCAGCAGGGCGCGGTCGGTGTCGTCCAGCCAGATGCCATGGGCGAGCATGGCCCGGGGGCCGAGCAGGCCGTAATGGGCGTACACGTCCAGATAGCTGCGGGCGGCCGGAAACAGCTCGGCCACCCAACGCACTTCGTCCTGGTTCTCGGCCACATGGGTCTGCATGTACAGGCCCGGATGGGCCGCCATCAGCGCACCGGCCATGGTCATCTGGCCGTGGCTGGAGGTGGGCGCAAAGCGCGGCGTCACGGCATAGCTGAGCCGGCCCCGACCATGCCAGCGGCCGATCAGCTCGGTGCAATCCAGGTGGGCCTGATCCACATCGTCGCGCAGGTAATCCGGCGCATGGCGGTCCATCAGCACCTTGCCGGCGATCAGCCGCATGCCGCGCTGCTCGGCCGCGCCGAACAAGGCATCGACCGAGCCCTTGTGCACGGTGGGAAACACCATGGCGCTGGTGGTGCCGGTGGTCAGCAAGCCGTCGAGGAACAATGCCGACATGAAAGCCGCATGGGCCGGATCGGCCATCCGCGCCTCGGCCGGAAAGGTGTGGGTCTCGAGCCAGTCCAGCAGCTGCGTGCCGTAGGCGCCCAGCACGTCGATCTGCGCGCTGTGCACGTGGGTGTCAACGAAGCCGGGCAAGATCAGCCGGCCCGGATGCCGCTCACACGGCCAGCTGGCATCGGGCGCCTCGGCCTGGACGGCAACGATGCGGCCGCGCTCGATCAACAGCCAGTGGCCCGGCCGGTAACGCACCGCCGGGCTCTGCGTGTCGTCCATCGCCGGCGTGGCGGTGAAGTCCAGCAGATCGCCGAACAGGGCCAGGCGATCTGCCGGATCCGCTGGATCCACCATTTGGGGCGTGGGGTCGTGGGTCATGGGGCATCGGCCTTTCTGCGC
>CALRVU010000436.1:0-3780 GCA_943371685.1 Bordetella parapertussis
TGCTTCTGGTTCTGGGGCCACAGCTACGAGCTGATCAACGAGGCGATGTGGACCGCCTTTGAAGCCTCCCTGGCGCGCCTGTGCGCCGAGCTCGGCGCCGTGTGGTGCACGCCGGCCGACTTGTTTGAAGCCCCCCAGCTGAGCCGTCCATGACCCACCCCCTGCGCCCCCTCACCCGCCTGCTGCTGGCCGCCGCCACCGTGATGGCCAGCCTGACCCCGGCCGTGGCTGGCGCTGCCGGCGGTTTTGCGTCCACCCAGCCCACCGCCCGGGTGGAGTACTGGCAGCAGCGCCAGACCGCGATCGACCGGCAACTGGCCGACAAAGCCAGCCTGGCCGCCTTCAAGCTGCTGTTTGTGGGTGACTCCATCACCGACTTCTGGCTGCTGGGCGACGACCCGTGGATCCCCGGCCGCCTGCACGGCCGCCCAGTGTGGGACGAATCCTTTGGAAGCAACGCCGCGCCGCAGAACCGGGCGTTCAACATCGGCATCTCGGGCGACCGCACCGAGCACCTGCTCTACCGCATCCTGCCCAAGGCCCAGGGCGGCCTGGGCCAGCTGGACCCGGCCGAGCTGGCGCCCGAGTTCATCGTGCTGATGGTCGGCATCAACAACTCGTACGCGGCCGAGCCGCCCGTGGCCGACAGCGTGTTTGAAGGCGTGCTGGCCGTGATGCGCGCCCTGCACGCCCGCAAGCCCGGCGCCCGCCTGCTGCTGCAGTCCATCCTGCCAACCGCCGAGCCCGCGCGCGACGCCGCCGTCGTCCAACCCGTCAACGCCCGCCTGGCCGCCCTGGCCCGCAGCCCCGAATGGGCCGCCCACACCGTCTGGCTTGATCTTTACCCCGCCTTCCTCAACGCCGACGGCCAGCAAGACAAGCGCTTGTTTGTGGACGGCCTGCACCCCAGCGAGGCGGGCTACCGGGTGTGGCGGGATCGGCTGGTGCCGGCGCTGGCGGCGGCGCGGCGGCGCTGAGCGAGGGCTCCGCGCGATGTATTACTGGCGCCTGAGGGGCTGCCAGCGTGCCCGTGACCTGTTGACGGCATTGTTTGGCCCTGCGCTGTAGTTTTGACCTGGTACGCTCTAACGCACGTTGCCGCGCTCGAATTTAGACCTCCAGCGGCGATGTCAGGGATGAACCAAAGCATCGACTATTACGACCGAAACGCGCGCGGCTTTTTCGACTCGACCGTCGCCGTCGATATGTCGACGTTGCATGAGGCCTTTCTCGCAAAGCTTCCCAGAAAAGCACGCATCCTGGACGCAGGGTGTGGGTCGGGTCGGGATGCCAAGATTTTTGCCGCCGCAGGACATGACGTCAGTGCATTCGATGCATCGGCTGAATTGGCCGCGCTGGCCAGTCAGTATTGCGGCATCGATGTTGAGGTGCGGAGTTTTGCGGACATCGAGGAGCGTGACTTCTACGATGGCATTTGGTGCTGCGCAAGCTTGTTGCATGTGCCAATTGCTGAAATTGAAGCTTGCTTCGCGCGCCTCTGGCAGGCCCTGCGCGCCGATGGCTGCCTCTATGTCAGCTTCAAGCTAGGCACCGGATCCCGCGAGCACGGTGGCAGGCATTTCACCGACGCAAACGACACCATTCTGCGCAGTTGGCTTTCGGGTCTTGGGCAAATTGCCTCAATCCACACCTGGGTCACCGAGGACCAGCGACCGGATCGCCATGAGCAGTGGATCAACGGGCTGGTGGTACGCGCAGGGGCTCCGAAACCCAAATTGATCACGGGGGGCGATGACCCCTTTCTGCCGCATCTATCGCGGGAGATGGCGCGCGCCTCCACGGTGGAAATCGCCGTTGCGTTCACAACGACCAAGGGCATTCAGCTGCTGTTGCCCGACTTGCGGGACGTCCTCAAGGCATCCGGTGAGGCCGGATCGGCTGTTCGCACCGTCAAGGTATTGACCAGCGACTACCTCGACGTCACTGATCCAGAGGCCCTGCGTCAATTGCTGTTGCTCAAGGCCGAGGGCGCTCAGGTCAAGGTCTATGCAACGCCGCGTGGAACCAGTTTTCACCTCAAGGCCTACATTTTTGCCTTCGAGGAAGGCGAACGCTTGATTCATGGCGCGGCGTTCATCGGTTCCAGCAACATCAGCCGCCAAGCGCTTCAACATGGGCTGGAGTGGAACTACTGCGCGAGGTTTCCCGAGGACGATGGATTCAAGGAGGCTCGGACACGGTTCACAAAGCTGTTCGAGCATGTCCATGCGGTTGAACTCACGAATGCTTGGATAGAGAGCTACGAAAAGAGGCGCGTCGTGCCTCCGCGTTCTGCTGTGCCCGGTGCAGGCGTACCGGATGAAAAGGATCCGCCGCCGCTGCCCACGGCAATTCAGTCGGAAGCGCTGGATGCCTTGGCCGCTTCCCGGACTGAAGGATATCGGCGGGGATTGGTCGTGTTGGCGACCGGTCTGGGCAAGACCTGGTTGGCTGCGTTTGACGCCACACGAATGGGTGCGCGCCGAGTCTTGTTTGTGGCTCATCGCGAAGAGATCCTGAACCAGGCCGCAGAGACGTTCATTCGCATTCGACCCGGAAGCCGTGTTGGCCTTTATTCAGGTCAGAGTCACGACGCCGAAGTCGATGTGCTGTGTGCTTCTGTGCAAACGCTGGCGCGCGCAAAACACCTTGAGCGCTTTGCGCCGCAGCACTTTGACTACGTGGTGGTCGACGAATTTCATCACGCTGCAGCGTCGACCTACCAGCGCTTGTTGGCGCACTTTGCCCCCGCCTTTTTGCTCGGCTTGACGGCCACGCCGGACCGGACGGACCAGTCCGATATCTTGTCCCTGTGTGACAACAACTTGGTTTTCACCAGCGATCTGTTCCAAGGCATTCAGGCCGAGCTGCTGTCGCCGTTTCACTACTTTGGAATCCTGGACGAGTCGGTCGACTATCGCGAGGTCCCCTGGCGCAATGGCAAGTTCGATCCGGAGCAACTGTCGAACAAGTTGGCGACCCTTGCACGTGCACGCCACGCCCTCAAGGAGTGGCATGCACGTGCGCAAAAGCGCACGCTCGGCTTTTGCGTATCGATCAAACACGCTGAGTACATGGCTGCGCAGTTCGCGCGTGCAGGCGTCGCTGCCGCAGCTGTTTATGCCGGCTCCGCCATCGGCCGTACGCAGGCCCTTGAGCAGCTTCGCGATGGGCAACTGAGCGTCATTTTTTCGGTTGACCTCTTCAACGAAGGCGTGGATTTGCCCAGCATCGACACCGTGATGATGTTGCGGCCGACAGAGTCCAAGATCATGTTCCTGCAGCAGCTCGGGCGCGGCTTGCGCCGGAGTGCCGACAAGCAGCATTTGGTTGTCCTGGATTTCATTGGCAACCATCGGAGCTTTTTGCAAAAGCCCCAAGCATTGTTTGGGGTGGGAACCAGCTACACGGCATTGGCGGGGTTTGCGCGGAAGTTTCAAGCGGGTCGACTTGAGCTGCCCAAGGGTTGTTACGTCAACTACGACTTGGGAATCATCGAGTTCTTGAAGTCGCTGGACGTCGCCGGCGCTGAGAAGGAATACGAAGCCCTGCGAGACAGCTTGGGCCGGCGCCCTACCCTGGCCGAGTTCTATCGGTCCGGCGCCAGTGTTCAAGCGATGCGCAGGCAGCACGACAGCTGGTTCGATCTCGTTAACGCGATGGGTGATCTGGACCCCGATGAGGTTCGGGTCGTTGAAGCCCTTGCCGACACGCTGCGCGAGGTAGAGGTCACTGCAATGACCAAGAGCTTCAAGATGGTCCTCTTGGAGGCTTGGATTG
>CALRVU010000437.1:0-3778 GCA_943371685.1 Bordetella parapertussis
GGATCAACGCTCGCCGGCAGGGCGCCTGCCCGAAGGCGCCTGGCGCTTGTCGCGCACATACAGGTTCTGCCCGCGCCGCTCGGTTTCAAACAGTCCGATCGCGTCCACCAGGTCACTGAACTTGCGATAGCCGTGATTGCGCGGGTCGAACGACGCCTGGTTGGAGATCTGCGTGCGCACCGCGCTGAGGTTGGACCAACCATCATCACCGGCCGCATTGACGATGGCATTGCGCAGCAGGCTGACGAGGCGCGCGTCCCGCCGCAACTCGACGGCCGCCGAGCCGGATGCCCCCGGCGCCGCAGCGGCAGGTTCGGCGGCCGCGTTGACCGATGCCGCCGAGCCCGACTCTGCAGCGCCGGCCAAGGCCGGCTCGGCCGACGAGCGCGCATCGCCGCGACGCTTGCGGGCCGGCGTCGCAGCCTCTTTGGCACTGCCAGCCGCCGCGGCACTGGGCTCTGCCGTGCGCCGGGCCCGCCCTGCAGGCCGTGCGGGCTGGGCCGCCACAGGCGTCGCGTCGTTGTCCATCGGAACATCGGGCACACCCAGATGTTCCAGGTAAAGAAACCGCGAGCAGGCATTGACGAAGGGCGTGGGCGTCTTCTTGGCGCCAAAACCATAGACCGTGGCGCCTTTGGCCCGCAAGTGCATCACCAGCGGCGTGAAGTCGGCGTCCGACGAGACGATGCCGAAGGCATCGGGCTGGTCGGTGTAGAGCAGGTCCATCGCGTCGATGGCAATCAGCATGTCAGTGGCGTTCTTGCCCTTGCTCACATCGAACTGCTGGATGGGCCGGATGGCGTACTCATGCAGCACAGCCTCCCAACCCTTCAGTTCGTTCTTCTTCCAGTTGCCATAGGCCCGCCGGATGTTGGCCACGCCGAGTTGCGCCAGTTCGGCCAGCACCACGTCGATCTTGGCGGCGGGTGAGTTGTCTGCGTCGATCAGCAGGGCGATGCGGGCGGGCCGGGCCAGCGGCGTAGGGGGCCGGGGGGTTTCAAGCATGGGCCGATTGTGACCCTGTCGGGTTCGCACCTAACGGTTTCGTGGATGCTCCACGCCCTGCACCGCTCCATACTGCCGCCTGAGAACAAACCACAAGGATTGCCCATGTCTCCTCGCCACGCGATTGCCGCCGCCCTGCTGAGCGTCCTCGGTGCCAGCGCCAGTGCCGCCACCCCGCCCCCCACCTACGATGAGTTCACCAGCCTGGCGATTTCTCCGGACCTGTGGAACGAAGGCGCCACCATCCGACAGGTGGACAGCAAGGGCAAGCTCAATCTGGCGCGCTACATCTACGGCAACCAAAGCAGCAACGCGGGCCAGACGGTGGAGAACCTGAACCTGAGCCTGACCGACAACGCACCCGCCAAGAGCCTGCGTGCCGTGATCACCGCCACCGAGGCCGCCAGCATCCAGGGTTGTGCAGCCAACACCAGCTCGAGCAACGCCCGAGCCCGCATCATCGGGGCTTACTTCAACGTCCGTGCCGGCGGACCGGTCCCTGGCGACGCCACGGGCGACATCCTGGCCCAGGCCTACCTGATCCGCTATTCAGACACGACCGACGCCGCCGGCGTGGTGCAGGTGGGCGGCAACATCGTCCAGTGCAACAACAGCGATTGCAGCAGCTCCAGCCTGATCACCAGCGTCAGCTTGGGCACGACCACCGTGGGCACCGCCGTCGGCCTGCAGATCGACTGGGACAAGAAGAACAGCCAGCTCCTGTTCACCCGCGGCAAAGAAGCCGCCGTGCCCGCCAGCTATCTGGGTCTCAAGCACACGGTGGCGCCAGCACGGCCGTTCAACAACGTCAGCATCCGCACGGCCGTGGCCAATTGCATGGGCAGCCCCCGCGTCAAGGCCGGCATGGCGGCCTCATTCGACGTGATCGGCATCTCGCACTTCTGATCAGTGCAGATCGGCTGACGGGCAGCTAGCCGACCAGGCTCAGGTGGCTGCCGTCAGCCGCCAGTTCAGGGTCTCGCCGCCGCGCAGGGGCTTGAGCGTGGCGTCGCCAAAAGCCACGCTCTCGGGCAGTACCCAAGGCTCGCGCTGGAGCGTCACGGTGCCGGTATTGACCGGCAAGCCGTAGAACGCCGGGCCGTGACGGCTGGCAAAGCCTTCAAGCTTGTCCAGCGCCCCGGCGGCCTCGAAGGCTTCGGCATACAGCTCGATGGCGCTCAAGGCGGTGTAGCAACCAGCCCCGCAGACCGAAGCCTCCTTCATCACCGAGGCGTGCGGCGCGCTGTCGGTGCCCAGGAAGAAGCGGTCCGAACCTGAAGTGGCCGCCGCCACCAGGGCCAGGCGGTGGGTCTCGCGCTTGAGCACCGGCAGGCAGTAGTAATGCGGCCGCATGCCACCCTGGAACAGCGCATTGCGGTTGTAGAGCAGGTGATGAGCGGTGAGCGTGGCGGCGGTGTGCGCACCGGCGCTGGCCACGTACTCGGCCGCCTCCTTGGTGGTGATGTGCTCGAACACCACCTTCAGCTCCGGCATGTCACGGCGCAGCGGCTGCATGACCTGGTCGATGAACACGGCTTCGCGGTCGAACAGATCGATGGCCGGATCGGTGACCTCGCCGTGCACCAGCAGCAGCAGACCCTCGCGCTGCATGGCTTCCAGCGTTGCGTAGGTCTTGCGGATGTCGGTCACGCCGGCGTCGCTGTTGGTGGTGGCGCCGGCTGGGTAGAGCTTGAGTGCGACCACGCCTGAGTCCTTGGCCCGCTTGATTTCGTCGGGCGGGGTGTTGTCGGTCAGGTACAGCGTCATCAGGGGCGTGAAGTCCACACCCGCCGGCACGCAGGCCAGGATGCGATCGCGATAGGCCAGGGCCTGGGCGGCGGTGGTGATCGGCGGCCGCAGGTTGGGCATGATGACCGCACGCCCGAACTGCTGCGCCGTGGCCGGCAGCACGGCAGCCAGGGCGGCGCCGTCGCGCACATGCAGATGCCAGTCGTCCGGGCGGGTCAGGGTCAGGGTGGTGGGGAGTGTGGATGCGCTCATGCACCGATTCTCCCAAACTGCAAGCACTTTGCAGCTTGAAGCGCGTCGATACACGGCGCGACACCGGGCAACCTGCCGTTACCAATGCGGTCGAGTTGGGGATAGGGACGCCAGAGGCCGCCCACCTACCCTGCCGGCGCGGCTCCGAACCCATGAGGGCCGTGTGACAACCATCAGGAGAACCCTATGAACCCTGCCATCCTGGGATGGCTGAGCTGCGCTGTGCTGCTGAGCCTTTCTGCACCCAGCCATGCTCAATGCAGCGCACCCGGCAGCTGGACGGCCAGCTACGGCGGCCAGATCAGCATCAACGCCAACCTCACTGGCGCCATGAAGTACCCGAACTGCAGTTCCACGGCCAAACTGACCGTGGTGCTGGACGGTGAAACCGGCTTCACGGCCACCGCCAAGTATCCCGGTACGGACTGCAAGTCGGCGACCTTCACGATGACGTTTGCCGAAGACTGCAAGAGCGCCAGCGGCACGGCGGTGACGGCCAAGGGCACGGTGGAAGACACCTGGACCAGTGCCGCCATCACCTGCGGTGACGAGCGCGACGCGCTGATCAAGGAGTACGCGGACAAGAAGGTCAACCTCAAGCCCTATTGCCAGAACTTCACCCAGAGTGCCGGCAGCAGCAACTACAGCTTCAGCGACTTCAACACCGGCGACTACGGCTGGGCGCTGGTGCGCAACCCGCTGACGGTGGCCACGGGCGACGGCCTGAACAGCTGGGTCACGGCCATCGGCTCGGCCAAACCGATCAACAGCT
>CALRVU010000438.1:0-3777 GCA_943371685.1 Bordetella parapertussis
CATCGGCTTCGATCTCGCGAATCATCGTGCGCTTGAGGCTGCCGGGGTTGGCCAGGATGTCTTCCAGCTTGCCTTGCTCCTCGCGCAGGCTTTTCAGCTCCTGCTCGATCTTGATCGCTTCCAGCCGGGCCAACTGGCGCAGGCGGATCTCAAGAATGTCTTCGGCCTGCCGGTCGCTCAGCGCAAAACGGTCGATCAGCGCGGGCTTGGGCTCGTCGGCATGGCGGATGATGCGGATCACCTCGTCAATGTTGAGCAGCACCGTCTGCCGGCCTTCCAGGATGTGGATGCGGTCCAGCACCTTGCCCAGACGATGGCGTGTGCGGCGCTCGACTGTGGCCTGGCGGAACGCCACCCACTCGCCCATCATCTGGCGCAGGCTCTTCTGCGTGGGCCGGCCGTCCAGGCCGACCATGGTCAGGTTCAGCGGCGCATTGGTCTCGAGGCTGGTGTGGGCCAGCAGGGCCGTGATCAGCTCGGACTGCTCCACCGCCCGGCTCTTGGGCTCGAACACCAGGCGCACAGCGGCGTCCTTGCTTGACTCATCCCGCACGGCGTCCAGCACCGCCAGCACCGAGGCCTTGAGCTGCACCTGCTCGGGCGTCAAGGCCTTCTTGCCGGCCTTGACCTTGGGATTGGTCAGCTCCTCGATCTCTTCGAGCACCTTCTGCGAGCTGACGCCGGGTGGCAACTCGGTCACCACCAGCTGCCATTGGCCGCGCGCCAGTTCCTCGAGCTTCCAGCAGGCACGCACCTTGAGGCTGCCGCGGCCGCTGGCATAGGCCGCGCGGATGTCGGCCGCGCTGGAGATGATCTGGCCCCCACCGGGGTAATCCGGCCCGGGCAGCAGCTGGGCAAACTCGTCGTCGCTCAGCCGGTCATTGCGGATCAGGGCCACGGCGGCAGCGGCCACCTCGCGCAGGTTGTGGCTGGGGATCTCGGTGGCCAGGCCCACGGCAATGCCCGAGGCGCCGTTGAGCAGCACGAAAGGCAGGCGCGCCGGCAGCTGGCGCGGCTCTTCGAACGAGCCGTCGTAGTTGGGCACGAAGTCGACCGTGCCTTCGTCGAGCTCATCGAGCAGCAAACGGGCGATGGGCGCCAGCCGGGCCTCGGTGTAGCGCATGGCGGCGGCACCGTCGCCGTCGCGGCTGCCAAAGTTGCCCTGGCCGTCGATCAGCGGGTAGCGCAGCGCAAAGTCTTGCGCCATGCGCACCATCGCGTCATAGGCCGCCGTGTCGCCGTGCGGATGGAACTTGCCCAGCACATCGCCAACCACGCGCGCGCTCTTGACCGGCTTGGGCGCGCCGCCCGCGCCAAAGCCCAGGCCCATGCGCTGCATGGAGTAGAGGATGCGGCGCTGCACTGGCTTGGCGCCGTCACACACATCGGGCAGCGCCCGGCCCTTGACCACACTCAGCGCATATTCAAGGTAAGCCCGTTCGGCGTAATGCGCCAGGGTCACGGCATTGCCACCATCGCCACCGTCGGCGCTGGCAAAGGTCAGGGGGGTCTGTTCCATCAGCTCTTGTCCATCAGCGCAGCGCGGCGACCTTGTCGATCCGCGGCACCATCTTCAGTTCTTGGGCGTTGCCCTGCTGGCGTTGCTGCAGCAAGGCCCAGTAAAGCTCCAGCACCATGTGCACATGGGCACGGGTTTCATCAAACGGCGGCATCTGCCCGCCATGGCGGCGCACATTGCCCTCGCCCGCGTTCCAGGCCGCCAGCGCCACATCCACACTGCCAAAACGCCGGGTCAGGTCGGCCAGCATGCGGGCGCCCACCATCACGTTGTGGCGCGGGTCGCGCAAGCGCACCTCCACCGGCCGTGCGGCTTGCTCGGCCTTGCTCGCATAGCGGTTGCCGGCCACCGGCGTGACCTGCATCAGGCCCACCGCGCCGCGCGGCGACACCAGATCCAGCCGGTAGCCCGACTCGACCGCGATGATGGCCTTGAGCAGCTCCGCATCGACACCCGTGGCGCGCTCGGCCTCGCGCAGCACTGGCTGCATGGCCTTGACCTCAGGCGCGAACTCCAGCCAGGTCAGCAAGTTGGCCCGGACCATGGTCTTGCCCGGCACCTTGCCGGCCTCGTGGTGGCGCTGCCGCAGCACGGGTGAATAGCGCGAGTCGACTTCCTCGTGTGAGAAATGCGCCACGCCAGCGCCATCCACATAGCCCCACAGCTCCGCCCGGGCCGGATGGGCCAGCACGAACAGCAGCAAGGCAGCAATGGACAAGCGCAAACGCGCGGTGGCAATCATGGGTGCGGGATCTCAGTCTCTTAGATGTCGACGTCGACCGAATCGCCGTGGAGTTCCATCAGGTCGCGGCGGGCCTGGGCCTCGCCCTTGCCCATCAGCTTGGTCATGGACTCGACCGTAGCGCCAAAGTCGACCTCGCCATATCCCACACGCAACAGCCGACGGGTGTCAGGGTTGAGCGTGGTGTCCCACAGCTGCTCGGCGCTCATCTCGCCCAGACCCTTGAAGCGGCTGATGCCCCAGGAGCCCTCGCGTGCGCCTTCCTTGCGCAACTTGTCGAGGGCCGCACCCAGCTCTCCCTCGTCCAGGGCATAGAGCTTGGCCGCCGGCTTCTTGCCGCGGGCCACGGCGTCGACCCGGAACAGCGGTGGCTTGGCCACGAACAGGTGGCCGGTTTCGATGACCTTGGGAAAGTGCCGGAAGAACAGGCTGAGCAGCAGCACCTGGATGTGCGAGCCGTCCACGTCCGCATCCGAGAGGATGCAGACCTTGCCGTAGCGCAGGCCAGAGAGATCGGGCGTGTCGTTCGGGCCATGCGGATCGACGCCGATCGCCACCGAGATGTCGTGGATCTCGTTGTTGGCAAACAGCCGGTCGCGCTCGACCTCCCAGGCATTGAGCACCTTGCCGCGCAAGGGCAGGATGGCCTGGGTCTCCTTGTTGCGACCCATCTTGGCCGAGCCGCCGGCCGAGTCGCCCTCGACCAGGAAGAGCTCGTTCATCAGCAAATCGCGGCTTTCGCAATCAGTGAGCTTGCCCGGCAGCACGGCCACGCCCGAGCCCTTGCGCTTTTCCACCTTCTGGCTGGCGCGCTGGCGGGTCTGGGCCTGCTTGATCACCAGTTCAGCCAGCTTCTTGCCCAGGTCCACATGCTGGGACAGCCACAGCTCGAGTGCCGGCTTGACGCAGGAGGTGACCAGGCGCAGCGCGTCGCGGCTGTTCAGGCGCTCCTTGGTCTGACCCTGGAACTGCGGATCCAGCACCTTGGCGCTGAGCACAAAGCTGGCGCGTGAGAACACGTCCTCGGGCATCAGCTTGACGCCCTTGGGCGCCAGCGCATGCATTTCGATGAAGCCCTTGACGGCGCCGAACAGGCCGTCCTTGAGGCCGGCCTCGTGGGTGCCGCCGGCCACGGTCGGGATCAGGTTGACATAGCTCTCACGCAGCAGGCTGCCTTCCTCGGTAAAGGCCACGCACCAGGCAGCGCCCTCGCCTTCGGCAAAGTTCTCGGCCTCGCCGTCGCCGGCGTAGTGAGCGCCTTCAAACAGCGGGATCAGCGGATCAGCCTGCAGGGACAGGGCCAGGTAGTCGCGCAAGCCACCCTTGTAGAGCCAGACATGCTGCTCGGACTCCTTGGCGCCCATCTTCTCGATGTTCAGCGTCACGGTCACGCCGGGCATCAGCACCGCCTTGCTGCGCAGCAGGTGGATCAGCTCGTTGCGGGGCAGCTCGACGCTCTCGAAATAGCGTGCATCGGGCCAGACCCGCACCGACGTGCCCTGCTTGCGCTCGCCCG
>CALRVU010000439.1:0-3770 GCA_943371685.1 Bordetella parapertussis
TGCCGCCCAGGCGGAAGGTGGCGACCACGCTGAGCAAGCGCTGGGCCTGACCCTTGAGGCTTTCCGAGGCCGCCGCTGACTCCTCGACCAGGGCCGAGTTCTGCTGCGTCATCTGGTCGAGTGAGCGCACGGCGGTGTGGATCTCCTTCAGGCTGCGCGCTTGCTCACCCGACGCACCGCTGATCTCGCCCACGAACTGCGCCACCCGCTCAACCTGGGCAACGATGTCCTGCATGGTGCCGCCGGCCTGTTCGACCAGGCGAGAGCCGCCCTCCACCGTCTCGACGCTGCTGCCGATCAGGCTTCGGATCTCGCGGGCGGCCGTGGCGCTGCGCCCGGCCAGCTCGCGCACCTCCTGGGCCACCACGGCAAAACCGCGGCCCTGTTCGCCAGCGCGTGCGGCCTCGACCGCCGCGTTCAGGGCCAGGATGTTGGTCTGGAAGGCAATGCCGTCGATCACGCCGATGATCTGCGCGATGCGTTGGGAGGCGGTCTGGATCTGGTTCATCACACCCACCACCTGGCCCACCAGCGCCTGGCCTTGGGTGGCCACGCCGCGCGCACCGTCGGCCAGCCGGCTGGCCTCGCCGGCGGCCTCGGCGTTCTGGTTGACGCTGCCACTCAAGTGCTCCATGGCAGCGGCGGTTTGCTCCAGCGTGCTGGCCTGGGCTTCGGTGCGGTGTGACAGGTCTTGCGTGCCCAACGCGATCTCGCTGGCGCCGTTGGTCACGCCCTCGCTCGACTGGCGCACGGTGCTGACGATGTGGCGCAAGGACTGCTGCATCTCACCCATGGCACGCACCACGCTGCCGGCAGGTGCTTGATGGCCGTTCAGGTTGCCGCTCATGTCGCCCTGGGCAATGGCCTGCACCGCCCGCACCACATCGGTCGGCTCGCCGCCCAGTTGTCGCTCAACGGACCGCGTCAGCATCACGCCGAGCAACACACCGAGCAGTGTGCCGCCCAGGGTCGTCAGGATGAGTGACAGGCGCATGCGCTGGTAAAGGCTTTGATTGGCCTCATTGATCTGACCCGCGCGCTCCACCTTGCGCGCCATCAGCTTGCCCATCTGCTCGTCGGCCAGGCTGGCGGGCCCCGTGACGCGGTCATTGATGAGGGTGATGGCGGCATTGGCATCGGCCACCGGCATCTTGGGCAGCTCTTGCAGAACCTGGCGCACGCCTTGCTGAAACTGGGCCAGGTTGCCCTTGGTGGCCTCATACAGGGCCTTGCCTTCGGGCAACTGGAAGGCATAGTGCGCCAGCCCCAGCTCGCGCTCCATGGCCTGCAGGGCCGCTTCCGCCTGGCGGGCCTCGGCCTCTCGCTGTTGCGGCGTGACCGAAAGCACGGCAGCGCGCAACTTCAGCGCTGCCAACAACATCTGCGTATTGGCCTCGGCAACCTGGCGCAAGCTGGCCATCTCGCGCTCGTACATGCGGGTGGCGCCGGCGTTGAGGGCGGCGCTGGAATGCAGCCCCAGCCCCCCGATCAAGGCGCCGATGCCCGCCACCAGAAGAAACGCGCCCAGCAAACGGGTGCGCAGACGGAACCGGATCAACCACTCAATCATGTTGTTCTCCCTGTCAGGCACTTGCGTTGTGTGTGCCCGTCTTCACCGAACCTGCGGCAGGCGCTGCGGCCGTTTGCAACGTGAGCTTGCAAGGCGCACTCCCTCCCGTCAGACCTTTGGCCATTCTGTGGAGCGGCGCTGCCGTGAAACGGTGGAGATGACCGGGACTTGCCGGCCAATCAAGGAGCCAAGGTCGTTGGAGAAGACCATGTGGTGTTCACGGCACCCCTGCGGACGACCACCCGATGGATGCGGCCGCCGTCGACAAACACTCACCCCCCAAGCCAGGGAAGCGTCCCTTTGTGCTTCATGCAGATTCCTGTGGTCAGCACGCCCCCTCAAAGTGCTGGAAGAAGAGCATTCATGAACATCACCCTGACCCTGGGCGATTTGCTGGTGATTGCTGCGATGGCAGCGATCGTCGTGATGGCCGCTCGTGGATCCTTGGCCCGCGTCGCCCTCTCGTCCGCGCCCCGAGACCCAGGCGGTTTCTGCTAGCCTGCCCGACCAACGACTTTGCCGAGTGAGATGCTGCAAGCCTTCGAATCTGCCGCCTTCGCTGCTTGGCCCGCCCAGCAGTCTTTCGACTTGCTGGGTTGGCACTTGCGCCTGGACCGCGGCTACACCAAGCGTGCGAACTCTGCCAACGCCACCGCGCAATCGCTTCCGCTGACGGCCAGCGATGTCCAGGCCATCGAGAATCACTTTCGCCGGTCCGGCCTCACGCCGACCTTTCGCCTGACGTCTTTCGCGCCCATCGAGGATACGGACCGCCTGCTGGATGCGTGCGGCTACCGTGCTTGCGATGAGTCGCTGGTCATGACGCGTTCGCTTGCGGGCTTCGTGGATGAGTCTGAGACCGCTTTTGCGCCAGATGCTGCCGCGTGGCTCGACGCCTTCGCCCACGCCTCGGGCAAGCGGGGCGCGGACCAGGCGGTTCATCTGGAGATCTTGCGTCGCATCACCGCACCCTGTGCCTGGGCGGTACACACCGGTGACGGCCCCTCCCCGGCATGTGGCCTCGGCGTTCTGGTGGGGGATCAATTGGGGCTGTTTGACATTGCCACGCACCGGGATCACCAGCGCCGAGGCCTGGCCCGCATGCTGTGCGGGGGGCTGCTGGGCTGGGGCGCGCGCCGCGGCGCACAGACCGCGTTTCTTCAGGTGGTCGCCGCCAATTCGCCAGCGATTCGGCTGTATGAATCCCTGGGCTTCGAGATCGCCTACCGCTATTGGTACCGCGTGCCGATCACCTGATGTTTGACGCCGTCGCCTTCATCCTCCGATGACTGATTGAGGTCTCGGAAAGCTGACCATGGAAATCAAGCCCATCCACACTGAAGCCGACTACCGCGCTGCGCTGCGTGAGGTTTCCATCTTGGGTGCGCAAGCACTGCACTATGTGCGCACCCGACCCCACCGAGGCGATCAAATTCAGCATGGCGCAACGCGGTCTGACCATCCACGATCTGGTGCCCATGATCGGCCAGAGGAACCGCGTTTGCGGCCATCAGTCACGACCCGGCCAAGGAAACGCCTCTTTGTGCGCCATGCAGATTCCCGCTGACACTTTGGTCTTTGACATGGATGGCGTGCTGCTGCAGTCGAACCGCCTCAAGCACGACGCCATGCTGGCGCTGTTCGAGATGGACGCCGCGCAGCGGCTTGCCGTGGAGCGCTACAACCTGGGCGCCGGCGGCGTGCCGCGCCGGCAGAAGTTCGCACACATCTGGGTTGCCATCCTTGGGCGAGCCTATGGTCCTGAGGTCGAAGCGGCACTGGCCAGTGCCTACGCGCTTGCGATCAAGCGCCGCCTGCTCGACGTTCCGCTCGTCGAAGGCGTGCAGGACTTCGTCGAGACATGCGGGATGCCCTGCTACGTTTGCACGGCCGCCCCGGACGCCGAGGCCGACGAGCTGCTTGCAGAGCGTGGCCTCGCAGGCTTGTTCGCCGGCATACACGGCAGCTCAACCTCGAAGCACATGGCCCTCGAGGCGATCGCCAGGCAGGCCAAGCTCCCGACTGACCGCCTGCTGTTCTTTGGCGATTCGCACGCGGATTGGCAAGCGGCCCGAGCAGCTGGATGCCGCTTCGTCGGGGTGACTCGGGAAAAGAACGACTTTGTCGGCGAGGTGGTGCCCACGATCCGTGATTTCGAGGACAAGGAGCGGCTGCAAGATGTGCTGAAGGCAGCGCATCC
>CALRVU010000440.1:0-3727 GCA_943371685.1 Bordetella parapertussis
CAGCGGCATCAGCCCCGAACAACTGCGCCAGTGGCTGGCCCAGGCCCGGCAAGCCGCCCGCGCCCGGCCGACCGAGCTGCAAGTGACACGCGACGAAGAAGGCCTGTCCGGCCGACTGGTCGTGACGCTGGGCATCGCGTCCTGAGGCCGGCACCGGATGAACGCACCGTGATCAAGCTGCCCGCCCGCCGCATCGACCGCAGCAACCCGCCCGGTGGCCGCCTGGCCCGCTGGCCGGCGCTCGCCGGCATGGTGCTGGGCCTGGGCGTGGTCCTGCTCAGCCAGTTGCCGGCCGCCTGGCTGGCCAGCGCCGTCCACACCGCCACCGAGGGCCGCTTTCAATTGGCCGAGGCCGAAGGCACGCTGTGGAACGGCAGCGCCCTGCCCGTGCTGACCGGCGGGCCGGGCAGCCGCGACGCCGCCTTGCTGCCCTCGCGCCTGAGCTGGCAGTTGCGGCCGGTCTGGTTCGGCCTGTCGCTGGCCGTGTCGCAGCCCTGCTGCATAGCCCAACCCGTGGCCCTGCGCTGGGAGCCAGGCTGGGGCAGCGCACACCTCAGCATCCTGCCCCAGGGCGAGCTGATCGGCGTCTGGCCTGCCGCCTTGCTGGAGGGTCTGGGCGCACCGTTCAACACCCTCAAGCCCAGCGGCCAGCTGCGCCTGAGCAGCAAGGCCCTGAGCCTGCACAGCACGGGCGGCGCCTGGCGCCTGAGCGGCGAAGCCGAGCTGCAATTGCTGCAGACCTCGTCGCGGCTGTCCACCGTCAGCCCGCTGGGCAGCTACCGCATCACGCTGACCGGCCTGGACCAACAACCCAGCGCGATTGCACTGCGCACACTGGACGGCGCGCTGCAGCTGCAAGGCCAGGGCGAGCTGAGGCCGCGCGGTCTGTACTTCCGGGGCAATGCCCAGGCCGCGCCCGGCCAGGAGCCGGCGCTGAACAATTTGCTGAACATCATCGGGCGGCGCCAAGGCGCGTCGTCTGTCATTTCGATCGGGTGACCATGAACTCGCAGCCTTACTTTGCAAAGCGCCAGCCGCGCTTGTCCGCCCTCCGCCTGGCGCCGCTGGCCCTGGCGCTCAGCCTGGCACAGATGACGGGCCTGGCCCAGGCCCAGGCGGACACCGAACCGCCGATGCCGACCACCCGCTCGCGCGCTCCGGTCACCCTCAACTTCGTCAATGCCGAGATCGAGGCCGTGTCGCGGGCCATCGGCGCCATGCTGGACCGGCAGATCGTGGTCGACCCGCGAGTGCGCGGCCAGATCACCGTGACCAGCGAAAAGCCCCAGCCGCCGCAAGAGGCCTGGCGCAACTACCTGGCCGCCCTGCGCGGCATGGGCTTCACCGTGGTCGAGAACGCCGGCCTGCTCAAGGTCGTGCCCGAGGCCGAGGCCAAGCTGCAGGCCGGCACCGTGTCGATCGGTGCGCCCACCGTGCGCGGTGACCAGATCCTGACCCAGATCTTCCGCCTGAACCACGAGAACCCGAACAACCTGGTGGCCGTGTTGCGGCCGCTGATCAGCGCCAACAACACCATCAATGCCAACGTCGGCAATGGCTCACTGATCATCACCGACTACGCCGACAACCTGCAGCGACTGGCCAAGATCATTGCCGCGCTGGACCAGCCGGCCGCCTCCGAGGTCGAGGTGATTCCGGTCAAGCACGCCATGGCCGCCGATCTGGCACCGCTGGTGCAGAAGCTGGCCGAGAGCGGCGGCGCGGTGGTGCCAGGCGGCGTGGCCGTGCAGGGTGCAGCCACCTCGATCCTGGTCGAGCCGCGCAGCAACTCGCTGATCGTGCGCGCCGCCAACCCGACCCGCATGGCCGCTGCCCGCGCCCTGATCGACAAGCTCGACCGGCCCACCGCCGGTGGCGGCCCGGCTGGCAACATCTGGGTGGTCTACCTGAAGAACGCCGACGCGGTGAAGCTGGCCGAAGTGCTGCGCGCTGCCATGGCCAGCGGCGCAGCCGCCAGCAGCAGCAGCGGCTCGTCGGCCGGCGGTGGCCTGAGCAGCGGTGGCAGCAGTGGCAGCGCCAGCCGGCCCACGCCCGGCAACCCCAATGCGGGCATCGGCAGCAGCAGCGGCCAGTCCAGCGTGGCCACCACGCCGGTGGCGGCCTCGGCCAGCCCATCGACCGGCGGCCAGATCCAGGCCGATCCCGCCACCAACTCGCTGATCATCTCGGCCCCCGAGGCGGTCTACCGGCAGATGCGCCAGGTGATCGACCAGCTCGACACCCGCCGCGCGCAGATCTATGTCGAGACCATGATCGTCAAGGTCGACGCCGAGAAGGCGGCCGAGTTCGGCGTGCAGTGGCAAAGCCTGCTGGGCAGCACCAAGAACAACACGGTGGGCTACACCGGCACCAACTTCGGCACCAGCAGCAACATCGCCAACCTGACCCTGGCCCAATTCGGCGCCAGCGGCAGCAGCGCCTCATCCGCCGGCACGGCCGCCCTCAACAAGGGCCTGAACGTCGGCATCCTGAACAAGATCAACGGCGTGTTCACGCTGGGCGCACTGGCCAATTTCCTGCAGACCCAGACCGGCGCCAACATCCTGTCCACGCCCAATCTGGTGGCGCTGGACAACGAAGAGGCCAAGATCGTGATCGGCTCGAACGTGCCTTTCGTGACCGGCAGCTTCACCAACACCGGCACCGGCAACGGCGCGGTCAACCCGTTCAACACGGTCGAGCGCAAGGACGTGGGCATCACGCTCAAGATCAAGAGCCAGATCGGTGAATCGGGCACGGTGCGCATGACGGTGTTCCAGGAAAGCAGCTCGCTGCGCAGCGACAACACCTCGATCACCGACAAGAGCTCGATCGAGACCACGGTGGTGGTGGACGACGGCCAGACCATGGTGCTGGGCGGCCTGCTGAAAGACGAGTACGGCGACAACGAAGGCCAGATCCCCGGCCTGGGCAGCATTCCGCTGGTCGGCAACCTGTTCCGCAACGAGGGCCGCAAGCGCATCAAGAGCAATCTGATGCTGTTCCTGCGCCCGGTGGTGATCCGCTCACCGGCGGACGCCAGTGCGCTGACGGTGGACCGCTATGACGCCATCCGCGCCCTGCAGCAGACCAGCCAGCCCACGTCCAGCATCCTGGTGCCGATCGAAGGCGCGCCGGTTCTGCCCGAGCGGCCGGCCGGCCAGCCGGTGCCGGCCTCGCCGTCGGTCACCGCGCCGCTCAACACCACCACCTCGAACTGAGTCACCATGGGCCAGCGACATCCCCTGCCCTACGGCTTTGCCAAGGCCAACACCCTGCTGCTGGAGGACGACGGCCAGCAACTGGTGCTGCGCCTGTGTGACGCCAGCCCGCGCAGCGCGCTGACCGAGGTGCTGCGCCTGTACGCGGTGGACCGGCTGGAGCCGCAGGACAGCGCCGAGCTGGCCCAGCGCCTGGCCGCAGCCTATGCCGGCGGCGAGGCCAGCGCGGCCTCGGTCATCGGCGAGGTGGAGAGTGCGGTCGACCTGTCGCGCATGATGCAGGAGCTGCCGGCGGTGGAAGACCTGCTGGAAGCCGCCAACGACGCGCCCATCATCCGCATGCTCAATGCGCTGCTGACGCAGGCTGCCAAGGACGGCGCCAGCGACATCCACATCGAGCCCTATGAGCGCAGCTCCAGCGTGCGCTTCCGGGTCGATGGCACGCTGCGCGAGGTGGTGCAGCCCAACAAGGCCCTGCATGCCGCGCTGATCAGCCGGCTGAAGAT
>CALRVU010000441.1:0-3719 GCA_943371685.1 Bordetella parapertussis
AAGCGAATTCGCCCAGGCTGAACAGGCTGTCATCGACCGCGCTGAGGTCGAACACCGCCGTGCCGCTGCTGTCGGCCACGGCGTGGAAGGTGACACGGTTGCCCGCCACGGTCCAGGTGCTGCCAGTGGAGGCCATGGCGCTGAGTTGATCAGACAGCGCGTTGAGCACGTTGCCGAAGTTGGTCGACTGGGCTACCGCGATGGCCGCATTGGCGGCCGTCAGGCTCAGGCTGCCGCTGTTGGCATTGCCGCCGTTGCGGCTGCCGTAGACATAGGAGCCGCCATTGCCGTTGTAGCTGCTGTTGACTGAATTGCCGCCGACCACGCCCGGCCCATTGTTGACCGTGGATTGGCTGAAGTTGCCCAGCACCGTGGCACCAAAGGCCGTGACCTGCACCGAGCTGGCGTTGCCCGCCACCGTCAGACCCGCATAGGCGGAGGCCGGCGTGTCGTTGGGGTGCATCGCAAACACCGCATTGCTGCCAACCAGATTGCCGCCGACGAAGCTGCGCCCGTCGACGTGCGAGTTCATCGTGGCCGTACCCAGGGTGACCAGATTGAACTGCTGCAGTACCTGAAGACCGGTGAGCTCGGTGGCGCCGGCGGACGCGGACAGCACACTGGCGAAGAGAACGGCGCTGAGTCGGATCGGCTTCATGGTGGCTTGCTCGGGGCTGGCTTGAGGTAACCCGGCACAGACCCAGGTTGGTGTTGTGTGCGCTTTATAGCGTCAAGCCGGGGTTTCTCCCTCCACAATTCGTTGAGAACCTGCGGCAATCTCAGGCCGCGAGGTGGGTCGCGGCCAGCTGATCCTCGCTGGCGCTGGGCGTCAGCAGGGGCCGGCCCACGATCAGCGGATCGACCGGGCCGCAATTCTTCAAGTCTTTGCTGGCATAGGGCAGGCGCTGCAGCACATAGCGCATGGCGTTCAGTCGCGCGCGCTTCTTGCAGTCCGATTTGACAACGGTCCAGGGCGCTTCCGGCGTGTCGGTGTGCAGGAACATCGCCTCTTTGGCTCGGGTGTAGTCGTCCCATTTGTCGAGCGAGGCCAGGTCGATCGGGCTGAGCTTCCACTGTTTGAGCGGATGCAGCTTGCGCTCCTTGAAACGACGGCGCTGCTCGGTGCGGCTGACCGAAAACCAGAACTTGATCAGGTGGATGCCGGATTCAACCAGGTGGCGTTCGAACTCCGGTGCCTCGCGCATGAAGCGCGAGACCGCCGCATCGTCGCAAAAGCCCATCACCCGCTCCACGCCGGCCCGGTTGTACCAGCTGCGGTCGAACATCACGATCTCGCCCCGGGTGGGCAGGTGGGCCACATAGCGCTGGAAATACCACTGGCCGCTTTCCACCTCGCTGGGTTTCTCCAGTGCAACCACCCGCGCACCGCGGGGATTGAGGTGCTCCATGAACCGCTTGATGGTGCCGCCCTTGCCGGCAGCGTCGCGGCCTTCGAACAGGATCACCACTCGCTGCCCGGTGTCCTTGACCCAGGCCTGCAGCTTCAGCAGCTCGACCTGCAAGCGGTACTTCTGCTGCTCGTAGCTGCCGCGCGACAGCAGATTGCGGTAGGGGTAGGCGCCTTCGCGCCAGTTGGGGGCCAGTTCCAGGTCCGGATCAATGCCGGTGGGGCGGCTCGTCTTGCGGGCCGCCAGATTGCGGCGCAGGGCCTTGACGTCGTCGGGTGAGGCGCCGTCGAGCAGGGCTTGCACCTCTTGCAGCCAATCCGAGCGGCTCGAAGAGTGGTCCTGGGCCGTCAGATCGGCCACTACCTCGGCTTGCACGGCTTGCGCAGCTTCGGTGGCTTGATGTGCCGCCAGGGCTTGCAGGCTGCGCGGGCTGCGCTGGGGTTGGGGGCTGCCCATCACCACCGTGGTGCTGGCTTTGGCCCGCCGGGCTGGGGGAGACGCACCAGGGGCGGTGGCCGGGGCGGATCTGGAGCGCGGGGCAGCGGTTCTGGCCATCAAGGTTTCCTGGCTGGACGGGGGGAGCGTTCATCGGTGCTGGCGCAGCTCGGCCCGGGGCGGCGCACCGAACAAGCGCCGGTACTCACGGCTGAACTGAGACGGGCTCTCGTAGCCCACGCGGTGCGCGGCGCTGGCAGCATCCAAGCCCTCTGCCAGCATCATCTGGCGGGCCCGCTGCAAGCGCAACTGTTTTTGGTACTGCAGCGGTGACAAGGCGGTGAGCTGCCTGAAGTGCAGGTGCAGGCTGGAGACGCTCATGTGGGCGGCAGCAGCCAGATCGTCGACGCGCAGCGGCTGATCCCAGTGTTGTTGCAGCATCTCGATGGCCCGGGCCACGCGGCGGCTGCGGCTGTGCTCATGGGCCAGGGCTCGCAGCCGCGCGCCCAGCGGGCCGGTCAGGACCCGGTAGAAGATCTCTCGGCGCAGCAGCGGGGCCAGCGCGGCCACGTCCTGCGGGGCATCGAGCAGGCGCAGCAGGCGCCAGGCCGCGTCCAGCAGATCGGCATTGACGGGCGCCAGGTTCAGCCCCCGGGTTCCATCAGGGGCCAGATCGGCCGAGCCGGGAGCGGGGTTGGCCGCCGGCCCCGCTTCGATCAACAGGTCGGCCAGCGCCTGCGGGCTGCTGAGCAGGCGCAGGCAGAGGTAGGGTCGATCTGGCGTGGCTTCGATCACCTGGCCGACGGGCAGCAAGGTCATGGCCACCAGCAGGCAATGCAGCGGGTCGTAGTGCAGCACCTCGGCGCCCAGGCTGGCCCGTTTGCGGCCCTGCAGCACCAGCACCAATCCCGGTTCATAGACGGCGGGCAGCGGCAGGGCGGGCGTGCTGGCCCGGATCAGCTGCAGGCCCGGCACGGCGCAGCCGTGCACGCCGTCGGTCGGCGCATGGCGCAGGACTTGGGCAAGCGCCAGCTCGCGCAAGCGGTCGATCGGGAGGGTGGCCGGCGTCATCCGGACCATTGTGCAAACAAATGGACGCGATCGGGCAAGTCCTCTGGCAGCGCTGGAGGATCAGGCAAGCATGGCGGAGTTCAGCCCCTTTTTCTGTCGGGGCAAGGCGCCGAGACTCCAGTCACCCGGCCAGACCATCGGTCCAGCCTTTCCTTGACTGAAAGCCAGATCCCATGCGCTCCTCTCGACTTGAACTCCCGTGCCCCCAACGCCAGCTGGGCCGCGCTGGCCCGCAGGTGTCTGCCCTCGGCCTCGGCTGCATGGGCATGTCCGATTTTTACGGCCCGACCGACGACGCGGCCTCCGTCGCCGTGATCGACCATGCGCTGGACCTGGGCATCAACCTGCTCGACACCGCCGACATGTATGGCGTCGGTGCCAATGAGCGTCTGCTGGCCCCGGTGCTGGCCCGGCGCCGCCACGATGTGGTTCTGGCCACCAAGTTTGGCAATGTGCGGGCCCCCGATGGCCGGCTGCTGCGCATTGACGGCAGCCCGGCCCATGTGCGCCAGGCCTGCGAGGCCAGCCTGCAGCGCCTGGGGGTGGACCACATCGACCTGTACTACCAGCACCGCGTGGACAAGACCGTGCCCATCGAGGACACCGTGGGTGCCATGGCGGACCTGGTGCGCCAGGGCAAGGTGCGCCATCTGGGCCTGTCCGAGGCGTCGGTCGCCACCCTGCGCCGCGCGGCGGCTGTGCACCCGATTGCCGCATTGCAGACCGAGTACTCGCTCTGGACCCGCGATGTCGAGGCCGAGATCCTGCCCACCTGCCGTGCCTTGGGTGTCAGTCTGGTGCCCT
>CALRVU010000442.1:0-3719 GCA_943371685.1 Bordetella parapertussis
AAGGCGCTGTAGATCAGCGAGCCGATCAGCGCGGCGCCAAAGCCTGACACGGCCATGCCGGAGAGCAGGCTGGCGGCCCAATAGAACATCAGCGCATTGATGACGAACAGGAACAGGCCCAGGGTCACCAGGGTCACGGGCAGTGTCAGCAAGACCAGCAGCGGCCGCACCAGGGTGTTGAGCAAGCCCAGCACCAGCGCCGCCAGCATGGCACTACCAAAACTGGCCACCGCCACGCCGCCATAAAGGTTGGCCACCAGCAGCAAGGCGGCGGCCAGCAACATCCAGCGCACAAGAAGTTTCATGGGGTGAGGATTCCGTGGAGCAATGCACGGATTGTGCGGCCAGACGCCCTACGCTGCCGCGATGCCAAAGCCCGGGCACTTGCTCAGGCTTTGCAGCTTGTCGGATACTCGCGCCACTCGAAAGGGGAGTAGCACGCAGCATTCACTTGCTGCCGCGTCCGCCCGTCAATACGGAGCACCGTCGCACCTGATGCCTGTCAGGCCGCCGACGGACCGCTCCCGGGCCCGCAGAGGATCATCTTCCTCGCAAGACCTTTCGGCGTCACCTCCTGTTCCTCATTTCCACCTTGAAAGGGTGTTGTATGAACACGATCGCGCCGAATTGGCTGTGGATCTTCTTTGGCCTGTCCGTCCTGGGCGCGCTGTTTGTCGACTTCGTGGTGCTGCGCAAGCAGGGCTCGCACGAGGTCACCGTCCCCGAGGCCATCCGCTGGTCAGTGATCTGGGTCGCCCTGAGCCTGGCCTTCAATGCGCTGTTCTGGTGGGCCATCAAGGACAGCACCGGTGATGTGGCCCTGGCCAACACCAAGGCGCTTGAGTTTTTGACCGGCTACCTGATCGAGAAGTCGCTCGCGGTGGACAACATCTTTGTCTTCCTGATGATCTTCACCTACTTCGCGGTGCCGCCGGCCTTCCAGAAGCGGGTGCTGATGATCGGCATCATTGGCGCCATCGTGCTGCGCACCGCCATGATCCTGGTCGGTGGCTGGCTGATCCAGGAGTTCCATTGGGTGCTCTATGTGTTCGGTGCCTTCCTGCTGCTGACCGGCATCAAGATGTGGTGGGCGGCCGGCCAGGAGCCTGATCTGGAAAGCAACCCGGCCCTCAAGCTGCTGCGCAAGCTGCTCCCGGTGGCCAAGTCCTTCGACGGCGAGAAGTTCTTCACCATCGAGAACGGCAAGCGCATCGCCACGCCCCTGCTGCTGGTGATCGCCCTGGTGGCGATGACGGACGTGATCTTTGCGGTGGACTCGATCCCCGCCATCTTCGCCATCACCAGCGATCCGTTCATCGTGCTGACCTCGAACATCTTCGCCATCCTGGGTCTGCGAGCCATGTACTTCCTGCTCGCCGCGCTGGCCTCCAAGTTCCACCTGCTGAGCTACGGCCTGGCGGTGATCCTGGCCTTCATCGGCACCAAGATGCTGCTCATCGACGTGATCAAGATCCCGGTCCTGCTCTCGCTGGGCGTGGTCGTCGGCATCCTCGCGCTGACCATGCTGATCAGCGTCAAAACCGCGCCGCGCATCGCCAACGACGCAGGTTGACGCAAGGCTGCGACAAAAAAGCCGAAAACAGGGCCGGTCACAGGGGTTTTACGAGGGGAAACGGCTTCTCAGCCCCTGCGGCAGGCAGTACCATTCCTCATGCTGCGGACCCGCAGAGAATCGGGAGCTCATGCGGCTCCCGCCCGGGCCTGGCACATCAACATTCCTTTGATGGAGAGAATCAAAATGGCAACTGCAAAGAAGGCCGCTCCGGCCAAGAAGGCCGCCCCGGTCAAGGCTGCGGCAGCACCCGCAAAGAAGGCTGCTGCGCCCGCCAAGGCTGCGGCACCGGCCAAGAAGGCTGCTGCAGCCCCGGCTGCCAAGAAGCGCACCCCCAACGCCGCCTTCATGAAGGCGATGACCCCCAGCGCACAGCTGGCGGCCATCATCGGCGCCACCCCGGTGCCCCGCACCGAAGTGACGAAGAAGGTTTGGGAGTACATCAAGGCCAACAACCTGCAAGATGCCAAGGTCCGGACCATGATCAACGCCGACGCCAAGCTGAAGGAAATCTTCAAGAAGGCTCAAGTCTCGATGTTCGAGATGACCAAGCTGATCAACGGCCACCTGAGCTGATCCACACTGCCGGCCGCCAGGCCAGCAGCGCACAAGCCGACCCTCGGGTCGGCTTTTTTACGCCCGGCTCACGGGCAGACTCCGCAGCTCAGAGCGCCGTGTACAGCAGGTGGTTGGTCGCCGTCTGCTGGTCGATGGAGAGGAGCTCGATCGACGCCTCGGCGCCCAGGCGGTAGCGGGTCTGCTCGGTCAGCAGCAGCACCTTCTTGGTGTCGTAGTCGCGCACGATGAAGTTGGCTACCACGGTGTCGTTGGCCTCGGCTTCGATCACCCAGCTGAAGACGCGCTCACCAGTCACGGTCTTCTTGCTGCTGTCGGCATACACCTTGTGGGTGGCCCAGATGGCCGTGTCGCCGGCCTTGACGGTGTCGGGCAGGGCCACGGGGGCGGTGTTGTAGACGGCGTACTCCAGGCTGGGCGTAAGGCTGCCCAGCGGGTTGAACTTGGCGTCGGCATAGCGGTTGACGGTGCTGACCACCGAGCTCAAGGTGCAATCGGTAAGCGCCGACACGAAGGTCTGCGTGTAGCCATAGACCGCCAGGGTCTCGAACACCGCCGGCGCCGGCGTGCCGCTGGACAAGGTGGCGGTGCCACCGCAGTCGCCACTGACGATGAACTTCACCGAAGTCGCGGCACTCAGGCGCTGGATGTAGGGCGCTTGCAGGCTGAAGTTCTCGATCACCTCGGGGGCGGGCGTGCCGGCGTCCTCGGCACCACCGCAAGCCGCCAAGGCCAGCAATGCGCTCAGGGTCAGGATCGCGCTCAGGGTCGGGCGGCTGCTGGCCGGGGTGAGATGCATGGACGCTCCGGTATCACTGAAGAGGGACAGTCTGCGCACTGTAGCGACGCGGGCCGCGCATGCGCGGCAGCCGCATCACTCCTGCAACAGCGTTTTGAGGAATCTGCCCGTGTGGCTGGCGGCGCAGTCGGCGATCACCTCCGGCGGGCCCTCGGCCAGCACCAGGCCGCCACCCGAGCCGCCCTCAGGGCCCATGTCGATCAGCCAGTCGGCTGTCTTGATCACATCGAGGTTGTGCTCGATGACGACGATGGTGTTGCCCGCATCGCGCAGCTGATGCAGCACTTTCAGCAGCAGCTGGATGTCGTGGAAGTGCAGGCCGGTGGTCGGCTCGTCCAGGATGTAGAGCGTGCGGCCGGTGTCGCGCTTGGACAGCTCCAGCGCCAGCTTGACCCGCTGCGCCTCGCCGCCTGACAAGGTGGTGGCGCTCTGGCCCAGCGTGATGTAGCCCAGGCCCACGTCCAGCAAGGTCTGCAGCTTGCGCGCCAGCGTGGGCACGGCGCTGAAAAATGCATGCGCATCTTCCACCGTCAGGTCCAGCACCTGGGCAATGTTCTTGCCCTTGTAGAGGATCTCCAGCGTCTCGCGGTTGTAGCGCAGGCCGCGGCACACATCGCAGGGCACGTACACATCGGGCAAGAAGTGCATCTCGACCTTGATCATGCCGTCGCCCTGGCAGGCCTCGCAGCGGCCACCGGCCACATTGAAGCTGAAGCGCCCTGCGCCATAGCCGCGTTCGCGGCCGGCCGGCACCTCGGCAAACAGCTCGCG
>CALRVU010000443.1:0-3712 GCA_943371685.1 Bordetella parapertussis
GGCCTGGCGCAGCACGCCCCAGTCGGCCAGGTCCTCCACGCCCTCGCCCACCGTGCTCATGCCCAGCTGGCGGGCCATGGTCAGGCTCGACTCCAGGATGCTGCGCAGCGCGGGGTCGGCCGCCGCGCCGTGGACAAAGCTGCGATCGACCTTGAGCTCGTCAAACGGCAAGTCGCGCAGCTGGGTCAGCGAGGAGTGTCCGGTGCCGAAGTCGTCGATCGACAGGGCGATGCGCTTGAGGCGCAGCCGGGTCAATGTATCGATGGCGGCCAGCGGGTTGGTCATCAGCCGGCTCTCGGTCACCTCCAGCACCAGCCGGGTGAGCGGAAACTGCTGCGCCGCCGCCTGCTCGGCGACAAAGTCAGGCAGGCCGAGCCAGCTGAGGTTGTCCATCGAGGCATTGACGGCCAGCGTCAGCACCAGGCCAGCCTGCTGCCAGGCGCGGCCGTCTTCAAAGGCGCTGACCAGCACCGTCTTGAGCAACTCGTCGATCAGACCATGCTCCTCGGCGGCACCGATGAAGCGATCCGGGCCGACCAGGCCGTGCTGTGGATGGTCCCAGCGCACCAGCACCTCGGCGCCCACCAGCTGGCGGCTGGCCAGCTCGACCTTGGGTTGATAGTGGTTGACAAACTGTCGCTGGGCCAAGGCCTGGCGCAGCTCATCGGCACTGTAGGCCGGTGCGACGCGCTCGGTGGCGCGCTGCGGCGCTGCGATGTGGCGGGTCAGCACCTCGCGCAGCAGGCCCGGATCGACCGGTTTGCGCAGCGCACCCAGCAAGTTCAGGCCATGGGCCCGTGCCAGGCGCTCGGCCGTTTGCAAGGTGCGGCCAGGCTCGCCACTGACGAGCACCAGTCCGCCGGCATAGCCCCGCAAAGCCAGGTTGCGCACCAGCTCGATGCCGTCCATGCCGGGCATCTGCAGGTCGCAGAAGATCAGGTCGAAGGGCGGGGCGGCGGCCGTCGTCGTGGCCTCCAATCGCTCCAGCGCAGCCAGGCCGCTGTCGCAGTTGTCGAGCTGCTGATAGCCCAGGTTCTGCAACTGGCGCGCCAGCAGCTTGAGCACGAAGGCTTCATCGTCCACCAGCAGCACGCGCTGCGCCACAAACAGAGGCGTCATGGTCCGGGCTGCTCCCAAGGTCGATCCATGGCCAATTCTTCATCAATTCGGCCCAATGCGGCCAGCAATGCAAGGTCCATGGCGGGCAGATGCTGTTCAAACGCGGCGGGCTCGGCCCGGGAAGCGGCCGACTCCAGACGGTCGCAGGCTTCGCCCAGCGCCAGGGCGCCCACCGAGCGGGCAGCCGACTTGAGCTTGTGGGCCACGGCGGCCAGGGTGCGGGCATCGCTCTGGGCCGCAGCGGCCTGCCATTCAACGCGCAGCGCTGCGGCAGACTCGCGGAAGGCCAGCAGAAACTCCTGGATCACGTCGGACTCATCGCCGATCAGGCTGCGCAGCACATTCACGTCCAGCACCGGCCAGGCAGACGACGATGGGCCCGAAGGGGCCGCCGCAGGCAGCGGACCGTCGACCACCGGCTCGGCCGCCAACCAATGGGTCAGGGCGGAGCCGAGCACGGGCAGCAGGATCGGCTTGGTCAGGCAGGCGTCCATGCCGGCTGCCAGGGCCCTCGCCTCCTCCCCCTTCAGGGCATTGGCGGTGAGTGCCAGAACCGGGGTGCGAGGACCGGTCTCCTCACGTCGCAGCGCGCGCACCAGCTCAAAGCCATCCATCTCAGGCATGTGCAAGTCGGTCAGCACCAGTCCGTAGCTGCCTTCGCGCCAGAGCGTCAGCGCCTGCAGGCCGTTGGTGGCCAGCACCGCCTCATAGCCCAGCAGGGCGAGTTGACGCAAGGTCACGCGCTGGTTGACCAGATCGTCCTCGACCACCAGGATGCGCGGCCCCGGCCCGGCCGGTCGGGCCTGCCGCTGATCATGCAGTGCCGCCATCATCGACGCCGAGAGCTGAAGCTCGGGTGACGCCCGGCCCGCCAGCATGGCCACGCCACGCAGCAAGGGCCCGCGCCTGAAGGCATCGAGCTGGGCCGCATCGGGGGCGATCAGACGGGCCGGGCTGCGTCGGCCGTCGCCCACCAGCAAATGGCGCAGGTCCTGGCCCGCATCAAAGTGGCTGCGGAGTGCGACCAAGGCCGCCTCGGTCTGCGCCGCAGGTGCCGGGTAATGCACCACCAACACCGGACTGGCGCCGGCCGCTGCCAAGGCCGCGGCCTGAGCGGCGGCCTCAGGCAGGTCGGTCGCCATCAGCACGGTGGCACCGGCGGCGCTCAGGTAACAAGCCAGGTCCGCGCGAGTCTGTGCGTCTGGCGCGTGGGCCACGCAGGCCAGGCCGTCGAGCCGAGGCGGGCTGTTCGATGGCGCGGCGGCAGGATCAGCCACGGGGGCCACGGGCGCCAGCGGCAAGGCCACGGTGAACTGCGATCCCTCGCCGGGCGCGCTCTGCACGCGAATGCTGCCGCCCATGGCCTCGACCAGGCGACGACAGATCGCCAGGCCCAGACCGGTGCCGCCAAAGCGCCGGGTGGTCGAGGCCTCGGCCTGGGTGAAGGGACTGAACAGCTTGGCGACCGTCTCGGCGCTCATGCCGATGCCCCGGTCAGTGACGGACAGGATCCAGTGCTCGCCGTCGGCCACCATGCGCACCACCACCGGCGCTGTGTTCCCTGCCTCCGTCCGGCTGAACTTGATGGCGTTGCCGACCAGGTTGTAGAGGACCTGTCGCACGCGGGTGGGATCGCCCCAGACCCGGGCCGGCAGCGCCGGATCGCAGAACAGCTGCAGGGGCACCGGCCGGGTGTTGTTGGCGGCGATCAAGGAATCGCAGACATCGTCCATCAGCTGCGGCAAGTCCACCGGTAGACGTTCCAGATCAAGGCGGCCTGCCTCGATCTTCGAGAAGTCGAGGATGTCATCAATGATGCGCAGCAGGGCCAGACCGGAGTCGCGGATGGTGCGCACCGCATCGTCGCGGTCTTGCGGATCACGGCTGTGGGCCAGCACCTCGGCCATGCCGACCACGCCGTTCATGGGCGTGCGGATCTCATGGCTCATGGCCGCCAGAAAGGCCGATTTGGCAAGGTTGGCCTCCTCCGCCCGGGCGGTGGTCTGCACCAGCGCTTCGTCCAGGGCCTTGCGCTCGCTCACATCCATCAGGATGCCGTGCCAGACCTGCTGACCACGGGCATCGGTCTGCGGCAAGGCCTGAGCGGACACCCAGCGGGTCTGTCCACCCACTTCGATGCGGTACTCGCACTGCCAGGGCTCGGACGTCTCGCGGACCTGCAACAAGCTGGCCAGCACCCGCGGCCGGTCCGCCATCACGATGCAGCTGGAGTAGACCAGGGCATTGGCCATCACGGCCGCCGGCTCCAGGCCGAAGATCGGCAGCATCGATTCGGAGACAAAGGGAAAGCTGCCGCGGCCGTCCTCGGCCAGCGTCATCTCGAACACCACGCCCGGCAAGCTGGCAATGACGGTGCGCATCTTGGCTTGCTGGGCGGCCAGCGCCGCCTCCTGCGCCTTGCGCTCCTCGATCAGCATGTGGGTGCCGGTGATCCATTCCGGCTGGCCTGCAGCGCTCCATGATGTGACCTTGCCGCGCGACGGGAACCAGCGGGCCTGGCCGTCCGGCCCGGTCAGGCGCTGCTCGATGTCGAACTGCGGCACGTCGCCACTGGCATGCCGGCGCAGCAGTT
>CALRVU010000444.1:0-3710 GCA_943371685.1 Bordetella parapertussis
CACCAGGCCGGCAAGCTGCATTTCCAGTTTGCCCACTGGGCCAGCGAGATGGCCTTGCGCAACAACCAGGACGGAACCCAGAGCTACGTCACCATCGATCCGGGCGAAGGCGGCATCGAATTCCTGCGCGACGACCAGGCTCAGCCGCCGGCGCTGGTGCTGCGCGATGCACAGCACGAGTACCGCTTTGCGGCCGTGCGCTGAGGCACCCGCCAGCGCGACGGCTCAGCGCCGCAGTTCCGCGACATAGGCCTGATGGGTCTGCGGCGTGGCATTGACGATGGCCCAGGCCCGACGGTAGCAAGCGCTGGGCAGTTGCGAGTCGATGGCGACGACCTGTGCCCAGGCCTCGGCCTGCTGCAGGCGCAGCAGCACCGCCTTCTGCAGTGCCAGCAGATGCAGGTGCTGGCGCACGCAGCCGGGCTCCCCCGCCTGCGCCGCCAGCAGCGGCGAAGCCGACAGGTCCTGCCGCGCGATCAGGCCGTGCAGCAGTTCATGAAACGCCGTGTCCAGCTTGTAGCGCAGCGGCACCGGCGCGCTGACGAAGCTGCGCAAGGCGTAGCGCATGTTCACGCTGATGCCCACCATGGCCTGTGAAGGCACATCGCACAGCGTCAGGTGGACCTTGGCGGGCTCGGTCAGCACGGCCTGACCGGTGATGGCCTCGGCCGCTTCCAGCCAAGCCGGGCCCTCGCGACCCCACAAGGCCTCCAGCTCGGGCATCCGCGCCGCCAGTTCATCACGCCACTCGGTCTGGATCGAAGCGCCGCGCACCAGCGCACAAGTCGTGTCCAGCGCCGGACTGAGCTCGAACGTGACCGGCGGCGGCGCGGCCCGACCCGGCAAGGCCCCAGCCGCCAGAACCGCGCAGCTCAGTCTGGCCACCCAGACACGCCATTGACAAGCTGGTCTCAAAGCGCTCTCCTGCACATCGTCGCCCACGCCACCCGCGCCCCGGCAGACGCCCATGAACCACGCTCATTCTCGCGCACGGACCCTGGCCACCGGCCTGCGCGACCTCGCTGGATGTGCCGTGGGCAGCACCGACCAGAAGCCCCGAGGCGGAGCGCCTAAAATGGCCCCTCGTGCGCTCTGCTGCCGGCCGCCCGCCGGTGCGCAGCGCTCCGCCATGTCGGGCCGCCTGCCGGCCCGCGGCTGCCGCCACCCCAGGCCAGACTGATCGCCCATGACCCGCAAGCTCTTCGTCACCACCGCTCTGCCCTACGCCAATGCGCCGTTCCACATCGGCCACATGATGGAGTACATCCAGGCTGACATCTGGGTGCGGTTCCAGCGCATGTGCGGCGTGCCGGTGCACTTTGTCGGGGCCGACGACGCGCACGGCGCGCCGATCATGATCGCGGCGGAAAAGGCCGGCAAGACGCCACAGGCCTTCGTGGCCGAAGTGGCCGCTGGCCGCAAGCGCTACCTCGACGGCTTTCACATCGCCTTTGACAACTGGCACTCGACCGACGGCCCCGAGAACCATGCGCTGGCCCAGGAGATCTACTTGGCGCTGCGCAAGAACGAGCTGATCAGCGTCAAGACCATCGAGCAGTTCTTCGACCCCGAGAAGGGCATGTTCCTGCCCGACCGCTTCATCAAGGGCGAATGCCCCAAGTGCGGCACCAAGGACCAGTACGGTGATTCGTGCGAGAGCTGTGGTGCGGTCTATGCACCCACCGAGCTGAAGAGCCCCTACTCGGCCCTGTCCGGCGCCACGCCGGTGATGAAGAGCTCGGACCACTACTTCTTCAAGCTGTCGGACCCGCGCTGCGTGGCCTTCCTGGAGGACTGGACCAACACCCCGGGCCGCCTGCAGCCTCAGGTGCTCAACAAGATCAAGGAATGGTTCACCAAGGACGATGAAGGCAATGGCGGCCTGGGCGACTGGGACATCAGCCGCGATGCGCCTTATTTCGGCATCGAGATCCCGGACGCGCCGGGCAAGTACTTCTATGTCTGGCTGGACGCGCCGATCGGCTACCTGGCCTCGCTGAAGAACTACTTCGGCAAGATCGGCGTGGACTACGACGCCTTCTTTGCCGATCCGGATGTGCAGCAGGTGCACTTCATCGGCAAGGACATCACCTACTTCCACACGCTGTTCTGGCCCGCCATGCTGCAGTTCAGCGGCCGCAAGACGCCCGACCATGTGTTCGTGCACGGCTTCATCACCGTCAATGGCGGCGAGAAGATGAGCAAGAGCCGCGGCACCGGCATCTCGCCGCTCAAGTACCTGGAGCTGGGCCTGCACCCCGAGTGGCTGCGCTACTACATCGCTGCCAAGCTCAACAGCCATGTCGAGGACATCGACTTCAATCCCGAGGACTTTGCCGCCCGCGTCAACTCGGACCTGGTGGGCAAGTACATCAACATCGCCAGCCGCGCGGCGGGCTTCCTGAGCAAGCGCTTTGGTGGTCATCTGTCGGGCGATCTGGGTGTGGAAGGCCGCAGCCTGCTCGACACCCTGCGCGCCCACAGCGAAACGGTGCAGACCTTGTACGAGCAGCGCGAGTACGGCAAGGCCCTGCGCGAGATCATGGGCCTGGCCGACAAGGTCAATGAGTTCGTCGATGCCAACAAGCCCTGGGAACTGGCCAAGAAGGAAGGCGCCGATGCCCAGTTGCAGGATGTGTGCAGCACCTGCATCGAGGCCTTCCGCCTGCTGACCATCTACCTCAAGCCGGTGCTGCCGGCCCTGGCCGCGCAGGTCGAAGCCTTCCTGCAAGTGCCGGCGCTGCAGTTTGCCGATGTGGCCCGCGCCCTGGGTGCCCACCAGATCGGCACCTACCAGCACCTGATGCAGCGGGTCGACACCAAGCTGCTGGACGCCCTGCTGACCCCGCCCGAGCGCGCCGCCGCGCCCGCATTGGTGCCCGGTGGCGAGCCGCTGGCCGAGGAGATCAAGATCGATGACTTCAGCAAGGTCGATCTGCGCATCGCCAGGATCGTCAAGGCCGAGCATGTGGACGGCAGCGACAAGCTGCTGCGCCTGACGCTGGACGTGGGCGAAGGAAAAATGCGCAACGTCTTCAGCGGCATCAAGAGCGCCTACAAACCCGAGGACCTCGAAGGCAAGCTGACGGTGATGGTGGCCAATCTGGCGCCGCGCAAGATGAAGTTCGGCCTGAGCGAAGGCATGGTGCTGGCCGCCAGCCATGCCGACGAGAAAGCCCATCCGGGCATCTTCGTGCTGGAGCCCTTCCCCGGCGCCCAGCCCGGCATGCGGGTGCGCTGAACCTTGACCGATCCGGTGCCCGATCCCGTGTCTGATCCACAGCACCTGGGGCCCTGGGTGCTGGACGCCGAGATCGGCCGCGGCGGCATGGGCGTGGTCTGGGCCGCTCACCGGGCCGATGGCAGCTTTGAGCAGGAGGTGGCGATCAAGTTGCTGCCGCCGCTGTTCGCCAACCCCTTGCTGCGCAGCCGCTTCGCCCGCGAGACCCAGGCCCTGGCCCGGCTCAGTCATCCGAACATTGCCCGCCTGTTCGACGCCGGCCAGACCGAGGGCGGCACCACCTGGCTGGCCATGGAGCGGGTCCACGGCGAGAGCCTGACGCGCCATGTGCACGAGCAGCAGGTGGGCCTGCGTGGCCGCCTGGCCTTGCTGCTGCAACTGTGCGATGCGGTGACCCATGCCCATCGGCACCTGCTGGTCCACCGCGACCTGAAACCTGGCAATGTGCTGGTGACGCCTGCTGGCCAGG
>CALRVU010000445.1:0-3694 GCA_943371685.1 Bordetella parapertussis
GCGCTGGACTTTGTGCACAGCGACTACCTGAGCGCGCTGCACCGCGGTGCCAGCCTGGACGAGCGGGCACGCCTGCGGGTGGCCAAGCGGGTGGGCGAGCTGACCGGCCTGGCGCCGGAGCTGGTGGCCCAGCACAACCTGCGCATCAGCGACGCCACCTTCTTCGTCGAGGCCCTGCGCCCGCAGGCCCGCATCGTCGGCCGCATGGACGCACGGGTCACCGGGCCCATGGGCGCCAGCCTGTCGCGGCAGATGGAGTTCGACCCCGGCCTGGACCCGCTGTGGGGCCCTTACGCCATGGCCGCGATGGACCAGTTCGGCCGCCAACTGGGCTTGGCACCCGACCGCCGCTATCAGCTGTTCGGCATGGAGGTCAACAAGCAATGGAACTGGTGCCGCGGCGAGAGCAAGGGCAACAGTTACACCAGCACTTCGACCGAGCTGGCGCGGGTCATCCGCCGCCTGCCGCATTTGCGCGTGTTGGTGGCCAGTGGCGTCTATGACCTGGCCACGCCGGTGAGTGCCACCGACTGGATGCTCGATCAGCTGGACCTGCAGCCGGCGCAGCGCAGCCAGTTGCGCCACTGCCGCTATGGCGCGGGTCACATGATGTATTCGCGCCAGGCTGATCTGCTGCAGATGCATCAGGATCTGGGCGAGTGGCTGGCGGTGTTGCCCGGCCTTGCTGCACGGCCGGTCGCCGCGCCGATCTGATCTGGCTCAACATCGCTTCAACCGGGCGGCTGAGGCGGTGCTTGCACCGGCGCTGATTTGCGCCATCGCAAGCAGCGGTCGGCCCAACGGGTGAACCATCAAGGCACTGAAACCAGCATGGTGCTGCGAGGAGAACCCGATGAAAGCGCTGACCGACTTCTTCACTACCGACTACGGCCTGATGAGCGCTGTCGTCATTGCCATCACCTTGGGCATGGCCGTGTTCTATGCCAGCTACTTCGCCCGGCACATCCGCATGGACGAAGCGGCCGAGCGGGCTCGCCTTGCCGCCCTGAAGCGCTGATGGTTTGTGGCGCGCACGCCGCACTGGCGTGACGCAATGCGAGGGCAGGCCGACTGAGGTGCTGCAAGGTGCGGAAGGCCACTGAATCGGCTCGGGGCGCTGGCTAGACTGGATTGAAGCCGATCGGTGATCGGTCATTCCTTCTGTCTCGCCTGAGGACCCTCATGCCCTTGTTCCGATGGTTGAGCTTGCGCCAGCTGCTCACCGTGCCCTATGGCGTGCTGGTTCTGATCCTGACGCTGGCGTTGGGCAGCTTGTCTTACCAGACCGGCCGCAATGCGGTGGACACCCTGTCCGAGAAGCTGCTGGCGGAGACCGCAGCGCGCATCGCCCAGGCGGTCGAGCTCAATGTGCTGGGCTCCGGCGCGGTGCTGGAGACGGCGTTCCCCTCGGGCATGGTCGCGCCCGAGAGCGTGGCCGCCGCCTTGCCGGCACTGCGCATCCGCTTCTGGCAGGCCACCTCGGTGCACCGGTCGCTCAACGACTATGTCTACTACGGCGACGACCAGGGCCACTTCATCGGCCTGCTGCGCCAGCAGGGCGAGGTCGCCGAGCTGCGCCTGCGCACCCAATCGGCCGGCGTGCGGCAACTGCATTCCTTCAACGGCATTGCCGGTCCGCTGGGCCCCGGGCGGCCTGAGGAGCGTTTGTTCGAGCCGCGTGAGCGCCCCTGGTACCGCGCCGGGCAGCAGACGCAGGCCGAGACCTGGACGGCTATCTACATCGACTTCCGCACCCGCGAACTGGTGTCGACCCGCGCGCGACGGGTGCAAGATGCCCAGGGCCATGGCCGGGGTGTGGTGGCCACCGACATCTCGCTACGCCACCTGAGCGAGTTCGTGCGCAGCCTGCCGCTCAGCCCGAACGGCATCGCCTACATCACCGAGCCCGACGGCAACCTGATTGCCAGCTCGCGCGGCGACTTCCTCAAGCCCAACCCCACCGGCCAGCCCGAGCGCCTGAACGCGGTGGACAGCGCCGACCCGCTGCTGCGCAGCAGCCATCTGGCCGTGCAGGCCCTGCGTGCCGGTGGCGCGGCTGCCGATGGGCCGCAAGCGGCGTTGATCGACGGCCCCCGAGGCCAGCCGGTGCAACTGGCCCATGTGCGCATCCGCGACAAGGCCGGCCTGGACTGGTTGATCGTGGTGGCCGTGCCGCGCAGTGACTTTCTGCAGAACGTGACCGACAACGCCACCCGCAGCCTGTGGCTGGGCCTGCTGGCCGCGCTGGCCGTGGTCGGCATCGGCCTGGTCAGCCTGGAGGTCTTGTCGCGCGACTTGCGCAAGATCGGCGTGGCCGCGCGGCAGGTGGGTGATGGCCACTTTGATCTGCCGCTGGACGTGAGTCGAAGCGACGAGATCGGCGACCTGGCGCGCAGCTTTTCGGCCATGAAACAGCGCCTGGCCACCGACCCGCTGACCGGTCTGGCCAGCCGCGAGGCCATCTTGCGGCGGGCCGAGGACCGGCTGCAGCAGCAGCGCCGTGCCGCAGACCGCGCGCCCTTTGCATTGCTGTTCATCGATGTCAACGGCTTCAAGCAGATCAACGACCGCCACGGCCATGGCGTGGGCGATCAGGTGCTGGTGGAGCTGGGCCGCCGCCTGCGCAGCGCCCTGCGCAGCAGCGACAGCCTGGGCCGGCTGGCCGGCGACGAGTTTCTGCTGCTGATCGACCAGATCGGCAGCGAGGATCAGCTGGCCCCGCTGCTGGCAGCCCTGCACCTGCGCCTGGGCGAGCCCCTGGTCTGCCTGCAGGCCGCGGGGGTGGGCGCGGCGAATGAGGACGCCGGCATCTCGGTGGCCATCGGCGTGGCCCTGTCACCCCGCGATGGTCAGGACCTGATCAGCCTGCTGCACCATGCCGACGCCGACATGTACCGGCGCAAACCTGGCGCTCAAGCGCTGGAAGCTTGATGACCGGCGCTCAAGCGCCGGGGGCCTGATCCTCTGCCGCCAGCTGCTGCAGCTCCACCAGCCGGCGGTAGATGCCGCCATCCAAGGCCATCAGCGTGTCGTGCGGGCCCAGCTCGGCGATGCGGCCGTGGTTGAGCACCAGGATGCGGTCGGCGTCGCGGATGGTGGACAGGCGGTGGGCGATGGAGATGATCGTGAGTTGGCCGTGCAAGGCGGCCAGCGCGCGCTGCACCACCTGTTCGGTCTCGGTGTCGATGTGCGAGGTGGCTTCATCGAGCAGCAGGATGCGCGGCTGGCCGGCCAGGGCACGGGCAATCGCCAGCAACTGCTTCTCGCCCACGGCGAGACGCGCGCCGCCTTCGCCCAGCAGGGTGTCATAGCCTTGCTCCAGCCGGCTGATGAAGCCGTGGGCGCCGGCGGACTCAGCGGCTTTGATGATCTGTGCATCGGTGAGGGTGCGGCCCATGGCGATGTTGTCGCGGGCGCTGGCGGCCAGCAGAAAGGGCTCTTGCGGCACCAGGCCCACATCGTCGCGGAAGGCGGCTTCGTCCAGCTCGGCAATCGGTTGGCCGTCAATCTGCAGGGCCGTGGCCTGCCCCTCGGGCAGCGGGTAGAAGCGCAGCAGCAGCGACAGCAGCGTGGACTTGCCACTGCCGGTGGGGCCGACGATGCCGATGAACTCGCCCGCTGCGATCTGCAGGTCGAGGTTCTTCAGCACCGGCACGGCTGCGCCGCCATCGGCGCGCGGGTATGCAAAGCTCAG
>CALRVU010000446.1:0-3691 GCA_943371685.1 Bordetella parapertussis
AGCGAGATGGCCAGTGCATGGGCCAGCGTGGTCTTGCCCACGCCAGGCAGGTCCTCGATCAGCAGGTGTCCTCCTGCGAGCAGGCAGGCCAGGCTGTCTTCGATCTGCACCGGCTTGCCAATGATGATCGTGCTAATCTGACTCTTGAGCTGAGTCAATCGTGCTTGCAAATTGGCGTTCATGATCGAACTACGATAGCTCAGAAACAAGAGACAAGGCGCCGCCCCCGCGGCAAGCACCCATGACCACGGCCTATTTCACCCACACCGATTGCCGCAGCCACGACATGGGTCGTGGCCACCCCGAGTGTCCGCAGCGGCTGGACGCGATTGAAGACCACCTCCTGTCCACCGGACTCGACGTGGCGCTGACCCGCTTTGACGTGCCGCTGGCCTCGCACAGCGACCTGATGCTGGCCCACAGCGAGGGCTATCTGCTGGAATTGCAGGAGTTCATGCAGCAGGCCGCCGAGACCGGCGAGCACCGGGCGCTTGACCCCGACACCATGGTCTGCCCGCACACCTGGCGAGCGGCATTGCGGGCGGCCGGCGCTGCCGTGGCAGCCACCGATGCGGTGCTGAACGGCCAAGCGCAGAACGCGTTCTGCGCCATCCGCCCGCCCGGCCACCATGCCACGCGCAGCCAGACCATGGGCTTCTGCTTCTTCAACAACGTGGCGATTGCAGCCCGGCATGCGCTGGACGTGCGCGGCCTCAAGCGCGTGGCCATCGTCGACTTTGATGTGCACCACGGCAACGGCACCGAAGACATCGTGGCCGGCGACGAGCGCATCCTGATGGTCAGCTTCTTCCAGGATCAGCTTTACCCCTTCAGCGGCGGCGTGCCACTGGGCACCAACATGGTCAACCTCCCGATCCCGGCCTACACCCGGGGCGGCGAGATCCGCGAGTTGATCGAGGCCAACTGGATGCCGCGGCTGGAACAGTTCAAGCCCGAGATGATCTTCATTTCTGCCGGGTTTGACGCGCATCGTGAGGATGAGCTCGGCCAGCTGGGCTTGGTCGAAGCCGATTACGAGTGGATCACTCGGCGCCTGGTCGAGGTGGCCGAGCGGCACAGTCAGCGGCGCATCGTGTCCTGCCTGGAAGGCGGCTACGCCTTGAGCGCCCTGGCCCGCAGTGTGGCCGCGCACCTGCGCGCACTGGCCGACGTCTGAACCCGCGCCGCCCACTCGCCCTGGCCACCTGAGCCGGCGACCGGGTGTTGTCAAAGTGTCGTGGCCTGCAGCCAAAATGCAGGCATGAACACGCCTGCCTTGTTTGAAAGCACTGCCCTGGCCGAGGTCGTCGGCGCCCTGGGCCACCTCAATGCCTGGATCGCCATCCTGGTCGCCCTGGCTTGTCTGGGCCTGTCCTGGTTCGGTGTCCGCCTGCTGCGTGGACAGTTCCAGCATGAGCCTGGGCCGTCGATCTGGTTCGGGCGGCGCATCGTCGACGGTGTGTTGTTTCCAGCCCTGGCGCTGGGACTGGTGTTCATTGCCCGCCGCGTGGTGTTCGGCCTGGGCTATCCGGTGGCAGCGTTCAAGATCGTCATTCCGATCCTGATGTCGTTCGCCATCATCCGGCTGTCGGTGCGGGTGCTGACGGCGGCCTTTCCTCAGTCGCCCCTGCTGCGCCAGATCGAGCGGACCATCTCCTGGCTCGCCTGGCTGGCCATGGTGGGCTGGATCACCGGCGTATTGCCTCAGGTGCTGGAGGAGCTCGACCAGATCCACTGGCAGTTGGGCAAGAGCACGATCTCGATCCGGACCATGCTCGAAGGCCTGCTTTCCGCCGGTTTCGTGCTGATGTTGATGCTCTGGGTCTCGGCGGAGATCGAGTCGCGCCTGCTCAAGGGGGCGGTGGGCGAGCAGCTCTCGCTGCGCAAGGCGGCGGCCAATCTGGTGAGGGCATTGCTGACCTTCATCGGTCTGCTGCTGGCCATGTCGCTGGTCGGCATCGACCTGACGGCCTTGTCGGTCCTCGGCGGTGCCGTGGGCGTGGGTCTGGGCTTGGGCTTGCAGCGGCTGGCGGCCAACTATGTGTCGGGTTTCGTGATCCTGGCCGAGCGCAGTGTGCGCATCGGCGACCTGGTGCGCATCGGTGGTTTCGAGGGCCGGATCACCGACATCACCACCCGCTACACCGTGGTTCGTTCGGCTGCCGGCGGCGAGGCCATCGTGCCCAATGAGACCCTGATCACGACCACGGTCGAGAACCTGTCCCTGGCCGACCCGAGCATCTTGTTGTCCACCCAGGTCAGCGTGGCCTATGGCACTGACGTGCAGGCGCTGCGTGCGCAGATCGTCGACGCAGTGCGGCAGGTCGACCGGGTGTTGCAGGACCCGGGACCGGCAGCCCACCTGACTGCGTTTGGTGCCGATGGTCTGGACCTGACCGTCTTTTTCTGGATTCGTGATGCCGAGAACGGTCAGGGCAACGCGCGCTCCGAGGTGAATCTGGCGATCCTGGCCCTGTTCAACCGTCTGGGCATCGACATTCCCTATCCGCAGCGGGTGTTGCGGATGGTGCCCGACGGTGCGGCCGATGCCCTGGCCGCCTCGGCTCAGTCGAAATCAGCGTCCAGCACGATCCGGTAGCGTGCCTTGTTGGCGCGCAGGTGGTCCAGCGCGTCATTGACCCTGCTCATCGGAAAGCGCTCCACCTGGGGTGCGATCTGATGACGGGCCGAAAACTCCAGCATGCGTGCCAGCAGGGTCGGTGAAGGCGTGGGTGAGGCCGACAGTCCGCGCTGCCAGGTGAGCAGCGCGCCAGCCTTGATCTGCAAAGGCTGGGTGACCACTCCCACCAGGTGGATGCGGCCTTTCGGTGCCAAGGTATTGATCAGCGCATCCCAGTCCAGCGCGGCACCCACGGTGACCAGCAGGAAATCCAGCGATCCCGCCACCGCCTTGAGCGCGGCACGGTCCACGCTGGAAACCGCCCGGTGGGCACCGAGGCGCAGGGCTTCCTCGCGCTTGCTGTCGCTGGAGGTGAAGGCGGTGACCTCGCAACCCCAGGCCCGGGCGAACTTGAGCGCGAGGTGCCCGAGCCCGCCGATGCCGACCACGCCCACCCGGTCGGTCGGGCTGACCTCTTGCTTGACGAAGGGCAGGAAAGCCGTGCCCCCGCCGCACATCAGCGGGCCGGCGGTGGCCGGGTCCAGCCCGTCGGGCAGGGGCACGGCCCAGCTCCAATGGGCGCGCAGGCGGTCGGCAAAGCCGCCATGCCGGCCGACGATGGTGGGCTGGCGCTTGCCGCACAGGTTCTGCTCGCCGCCCAGGCACCACTGGCAGTGCATGCAACTGGCGGTGTGCCAGCCGATGCCCACCCGCTGGCCCAGGTATCGGCCCTTGGCCTGCGCACCCAGCGCGGTGATCACGCCCACAGCCTCGTGCCCAGGCACCAGCGGGTAGCTGGCCGGGAACCATTCGCTGTCGATCATGGCCAGGTCCGAGTGGCAGATGCCGCAGTGCTCGACCCGGATCTCGATGTCCTCGTCGGCCAGCGGGCCCGGCTCGTAGCTGAAGGCTTGCAGCGGGGCACCGGCGGTGTGGGCGGCGTAGGCACGGATGGCGGTCATGGGGTCTCCTGGACTGAGCGCGCCATGCTACGGGGCCGCAGCACTGAGGTCTGTCACCTGCGCGGCAGGCGAAAAAAAGCCGCCTCGCGGCGGCTGGGCTGGTGATCAG
>CALRVU010000447.1:0-3689 GCA_943371685.1 Bordetella parapertussis
CTTCACCGTTGCCCAGGCCGCCGGTCGCCTGCCGGAACTGGAGCAGCGCATGGACGCCATGGCCGAAGCACTGGTGCGACGCGCCCAGGCCGAGCCCTGTGCAGAACTGATGGTGGTGGCCCACAGCACCGGTGGCATGCTGGCAGCCAGCGTGCTGTCCCGCGCGCTGAAGCTGGCTCCGGAACTGGGCCGGGAAGGCGCAGGTCTGAGCTTGGTCACGCTGGGCCACTGCATCCCGATTCTGGCTTGGCTCAATCCGGCCCAACGTTTCCGGGGAGAACTGACCAGCCTGGCCAACACGCCGCAATTGGTGTGGTGGGACATCTCCGCCCCCACCGATTGGGCCGCCTTCGCCCGGGTACCGCCGTGGTTGACCGCTGGTTCAGCCCGGCTGCATCAGCGCTCGCCCCGGTTTCATCAGGTGCTGCATCCCCAGCATTACCAACAGTTGTTGAAGAATCGGCATGCCTTGCACATGCAGTACCTGCGTGCGCCCGACCTGGCAGGCGGCTACGATCTGATTTGCCTGACCGCCGGGCCCACCACGCTGGCACAACACCATGCCGGGCTGACAGCAACCGCGACCCTCTGATGAGCCATTTCTGCCCGCATTACCCCCGCCCCGCCGCCAAGAAGCCCGCCGGCTGGCGCATGTTCCTGAGCAAGCGCCGCTCGTGGCTGGATGGCTTGTATGAGCGCAGCTACCGCATGAAGATGGGTGAGGTGCACTTGCCGGGCGTGGACCTCTACATGGTCAACGAACCGGCACTGGTCCGGCAGGTGATGGTGGATGACGCGGAATCGTTCCCCAAGCACGACATGCTGGGCGACGCATTGCGCCCATTGCTGGGCGACAGCATCTTCACGACCAATGGTGCGGTCTGGCGGAGGCAGCGGGAGTTGATGAATCCGTCTTTCGAGGCCGCCCGGGTGAAGCTGGTGTTCGGCCGCATGCGGGAGGCAGCTGACGAAATGGTCAAGCGGCTGAGCCGTGGGGCAGATGGCAGCGAGCAGGATCTGGAAGTCGAGATGACGCATGTCGCTGCGGACATCATCCTGCGCACGATTTTGTCCGAGTCACTCGATGGCCAGGGTGCCAAACGGATTTTCGACGCCTTCTCTCGCTACCAAGAAGTGGCGCCCCGCTTGATGATGCCGGCCTTTTTTGGCCTTCGATGGATGCGGCCGTGGTGGCAGACTTGGCGGAGTCAGCGTGCCGCGCGCGAGATCAGGACGCTCCTGCTGGCACTGATCCGGCCTCGCTACGAGGCCTACCAGGCGGCGCTGGCGCGCTCAGGCGGCATGGATCCGCCAGGGCAGGAAGACATTCTGTCGACGCTGCTGCGGGTGCGCGACGCCCAGAGCGGCTTGGGCTTCAGCTTTGAGGAGTTGGTGGACCAGGTGGCGATGCTTTTTCTGGCGGGTCACGAGACCTCGGCCAGTGCGCTGTCCTGGGCCCTGCATCTGCTGGCCAACTCGCCCGAGGTGCAGGAGCGGCTGCATGCCGAGGCGGTGCGTTCACTGGTGGATCTGGACGAGGACGGCGCCAGCAAGGTCAGGGACATGGTGCTGGCCCGCAATGTGTTCAGGGAGGCGCTGCGCCTGTTTCCGCCGGTCGGTTTTTTTGCAAGGCAATCGGCACACGGTTGCACAATGCGGGACAAGTCGGTCGCGCCGGGCTCGTCCGTGGTGATTTCTCCTTGGCTGATCCAGCGGCACCGCGATCTGTGGGCGGAACCGGACGCGTTCAATCCGGACCGCTATGACGCCGATCCGCCCGACGCCTCGGGGCCATCCCTTGCGCCAGACGGGACGGGCGTGCCGACCAGCCGAGAATCGCTGCGCCATGCCTACCTGCCCTTCGGCATGGGCCCGCGGGTGTGCATCGGCGCGGCCTTCGCACTGCAAGAGGGCTCGCTGATCCTGGCGACCTTGGCCCGGCACTTTCGCTTCGAGCCGGTTCCGGGCCATGTGCCCGAACCAGTGGGGCGTCTGACGATCCGGGCCGAGAACGGAATTCGACTCAAGGTGTTTGCCCGAGGCTCGACATGAAAGAGCGCCTGGCCGGTTTTTTGTTGATGACGGCCATCGTCCCCTTGGCCATTTCAGGCTATCTGTTGCTGGTCTGGGTCGGATTCTTCGGTCGGACTGAACGCGGGCGAGCGGGCGTGCGCGCACTCGACCATTTCGTCAATGCGACCTTGTTCAATGGCTACGCCTGGGAATCCGTGTCATCGCACGCATGGCGCATGCGCGAGCGCCGTTGGGCCCGGGCCGTGATCTGGGTCACTGACCGGTTCCAGCCCGGGCACTGCCGACGGGCCAACAAACGGGAACAGGCCATCGTGGACCTGATGCTGGCCAAAGGCCTGCATCGGCAGACCATCTTCTGATGTCCGAGCCAGCACCGGGTCGACCGATGGTGAACGCAACGGAGCCGGCCGAGCCGGCGAAGGTCTTCCGCCGGCATGTGATCTACCTGAGTGGCTTTGATCCGCAAGGGCCGGGGCACTATCACACCTTGTTCGTCCATGAAGGGGCCAAGCAGGCCGCGGTGGCTGGCTATCGGCTGGAGACTGGTCCGCGCCAGCGGGTGGATCGGCTGCGCAGCGCCTGGGACGTGACGATGCGGATGCCGGATGGCGTCAGTCAGACCCGGTATGAGTTCTTCCGCTGGGACGACATCGTTCGCCAGCACTGGCCGCGAGGTCGGCTTGGCGTGGTGCGGGCAACCCTGCGCGCCACGTGGCACATGTGGCGCAACGGGGTCATGAAGCACACGCTGCTGACCTCGTGGCCCATGTTCACGGCGGCCAATCTGCCCGCAGCACTCATTCTGGGACTGCTCATGGTGGTGCCGCTGGAACTTCTGGCCGCTTTCCTGATGGCGCAGACTCACGGCGCCATCGTCGGAGGATCCATGCTGTGCCTGATGCTGGCGGTGACCCTGAAACTGGCGCATTGGGCAGAACAGCGCAACAACATGGCCTGGTTGATGCGGAGTTTCGATTGCCTGGTGCGCCAGGGGCAAGGTGAGATGCCTGACCTGGAAGATCGGCTGGACCGCTGCGCAGCGCACATCGCTGACTGTGTGAGATCGACGGGCGCCGATGAGGTGCTGGTGGTGGGCCACAGTTCGGGGGCGATGCTGGCCATGTCGGCCACGGCCCGCGCGCTCAGGCAACTCGCGCACGAAGGTGTCCACAGCAACCGGCTCAGCCTGCTCACCCTGGGGCAATGCAGCCTGCTGCTCAGTGCCCAGCCCGAAGCACAGGCCTATCGGTCCGAGTTGCACACGCTGCTGACGGCCCCTGCACTGTGCTGGATCGACTATGGGGCCCCGCCGGACGGCTGTGCGGCCGCCTTGGTCGACCCCACCTGGCCCGTGCACACCGGTGCCACCGGGGAGCGGCCTCCAAAGCTGCTCAACCCACAGTTTGCACGGGGGTTCGACCCGAGGCGCTACGAGACAATCCGACGCGACAAGTTCAGGTGCCACTTCCAGTACCTCATGGCCAGCGAACGGCCTGGTGCCTTGGACTTTTTTGCGCTGGTCGCAGGAAACCTGTCATTGAACGAACGCCACGCTCTGAGGACCAGCGTCAAGGACTTTCGCCGCTTCCAGATGTTCGGGGGCCCCCGCCGGTGAGGTTCCTGATCATCACCTTGGGCTCGGCGGGCGACCTGCA
>CALRVU010000448.1:0-3681 GCA_943371685.1 Bordetella parapertussis
TACCAGGCCAAGCAAGCCTTGCAGTATAGCACGCGTTTTTGATTACGCAAGCGTTCCGCGCTTGTTTCGGCTCAGATCCACGCCCAGTTGCTTGAGCTTGCGGTACAGATGGGTGCGCTCCAGCCCGGTCTTCTCGGCCACGCGGGTCATGGAGCCGTTCTCGCGCGAGAGGTGGAATTCAAAGTAGCTTTTCTCGAACGCATCGCGGGCCTCGCGCAGCGGGCGATCCAGGTCGAAGCTTTGCTCTGCTTGCGGGCCGGTGTCCATGGGCAAAGGGGCCAGGCCCATGCCGCCGGTCATGGCCGCTTCGATGGTCAGCACGGTCTCGCTGCGGTACAGGCTGGTCACGACCGGTGCCGGCTTGGGCGGCGTGCGCGCGAGCGATTGCTCGACGGCGCGCAGCAGTTTCTGCAGCGTGATGGGCTTTTCGAGGAAGGCGATGGCGCCGTACTTGGTGGCCTCGACGGCAGTGTCGATGGTGCCGTGACCGCTCATCATGATCACCGGCATGTTGAGCTGGCCGCTGGCGCCCCACTCCTTGAGCAGGGTGATGCCGTCGACATCGGGCATCCAGATGTCGAGCAGCACCAGATCAGGCCGCAGGCGCTCGCGCGCGGCGCGGGCCTGCGCTGCGTTTTCGGCCAGCTCGATGGTATGGCCTTCATCGGTGAGGATTTCCGACAACAGGGCCCGAATGCCCATTTCGTCGTCGACTACAAGTATCGTTGCCATGAATGTCCGTGCAGCGCTCAGGCACTGCGGGGGTTGTCGGCTCCAGCCGCTGAGGGTCCGCCTGGATCAGCAAGACTGGAGAATGTTAACGAAACCTGCGCACCTGTCAGCACCTCGCCAGACCCTTCGCTTGATGAAAGGTTGACGATGCGCACGCGCGCTCCATGTTCGTCGGCAATTTTCTTCACCACCGCGAGGCCCAGGCCTGTGCCTTTGGTCTTGGTGGTGACGTAGGGCTCAAACGCGCGCTTGAGCACTTTCTCACCAAACCCGGGTCCATTGTCCGTCACTTTCAGGCGAACCGCGCGGGGGCGCCCGTCCTCGTGGCGAGCCACCTCGGTCTCCAGCAGCACCCTGGCGCCTTCGCGCCCAGCCACGGCGTCCAAGGCGTTCTGGATCAGGTTGTGGATCACCTGGCGCAGCTGGGTCGCGTCGCCGCGCAGCGGCGGCAGATCCGGCGCGAGCACGCTCACCAGCCGGCCGCGCTCCTGGTCGTCGCCATAGAGCACCAGCACCTCGGCCACCAGCGCATTCAGATCGGTGCTGACCAAGCGCGCCGCGGGCAGGCGGGCGTAGTCGCGGAACTCGTTGACCAGCTGCTTCATGGCCTGCACCTGGTTGACGATGGTGGCGACCGAGCGCACGAGCATGGCCTGGTCGGTGCCCTCCAGCTTGGCTTCCAGCTTGTGCTGGAGGCGCTCGGCCGAGAGCTGGATGGGCGTGAGCGGATTCTTGATCTCGTGGGCGAGCCGCCGCGCCACCTCGGCCCAAGCCTCGGCGCGCTGGGCCGACACCACCTCGGTGATGTCGTCAAACACCATCAGCCGGGCCTGTCCGGGCAGCATGGCGCCGCGCACCAGCAAGGTCACGCCGCTGTCGCGCTCGTCCCCGCGCAATTCGAAGGACTCCTGCCAATGGTCGCGCTCGCCGTCTTCCGGACTGCTCCGGTGCAGCTCGAAGCGCTGCCAGACGGCCTGCGCAAACTCGGCCAGGCCGGGCACTTCTTCCAGCGTGCGCCCGACAAAGGCCGACAACGGCGCCTTCAGAATGCGGGTGGCGCCCGGGTTGACGGTGTCGATGCGGCGCTCCCGGTCGAACATGATCACGCCAGCCGTCAAGCTGTCGAGGATGGTCTGCAAGCGCGTGCGCGCGCTCTCCAGTTGGCGCACGCTGGCCTCGGCCTGGCCGCGGGCACTGCCCAGCTGCTGGGTCATGTCGGCAAAGGTGCGGGTCAGCTCGCCGATCTCGTCGCGTGAGGCAAACACCGGCTTGGCACCCAGGTCGCCGCGCGCCACCTGCCGCATGCCGTCGGCCAGCAGCAGCAGCGGCCGCGCCAGCTGATTGCCCAGCACCGCCGCCAGCAAGACCGCGCCAAACACCGACAGCACCAGCGACAGCGTGAGCGTGCCGATGTACATGCGGCGCAGGCCGTCGCGCGCCAGGTGGCGCTGCTGATACTCGCGATAGGCCGCCTGCACGATCAGCGCATTGCTGGTCAGGGCCCGCGGCAAGGGCTGCACCACCATCAGAAAGCGCTCACGCTCGCTGCTCAGCTCGATCCGGCTGTCGGGGATCAGTGCCAGGGTGCGCAAGGTGGCGGGCGGCGCGGATGCAGAGGCGGCGGCTGAAGCGGCACCGGCCAGACTGTCATCCTCCAGGCCTTCAATCTGGCTGCTGGACTGGGCTTGCCGGGCTTGGCGGATCATCTGGCCGCTGGGCCGGTCCAGCCCCAGATCCGCCCGGTCGCTGGCACCCGAGAGGATGCTGCCATTGCCTGTCACGATCGCCACCTGCTGGGCGCCCAGCTGCTCGCGCAAGCGCTCCAGCGACACCAGCACCGGCTCACTTCGGGCCACGGCCAGCCGATCGGCGGCGCTGCGGGTCTTTTCAACCAGGTCCGTCGACAAGGCTTCGAGCGTGCCCTTGCCCAAGGCCAGACCGGCGTCCAGCGCACTCTCCACGCCAGCATCGAACCAGGCTTCGATGCTGCGCGAGACAAACTGATAGCTCACGGTGTAGATCAGGGCCCCGGGCAACACCCCCACCAGCGCAAAGATCCCGACCAGCTTGATCAGCAGGCGGCTGCCGAACTTGCCCCGCTTGAAGCGCAGCATCAGCCGCACTGCCGCCGTGACGATCACCACCACCAGCAGCGTGGCCACCGCCACATTGACCCAGAACAGCCAGACGAAGTGGCGCTCATAGCCCGTGGGGCCTTGCACCACCAGCGACAGCACAAAGGCCAGCACCAGGCCCAGCCCCGCCACCACCAGGGTGGCCACGCCCCAACCCAGGCGAGCTGAACGCTTCATCACAGGGGCTGCGCAGGGCGCAGTGCAGCAGTCAGGGACACGGGCAAAGCCTCAATCGACCTTGAGGGTGCGATCCACCGACAGACGCCAGTCGGCCTGGGCCGCCAGGTCCAGCTGCATCGGCCGGGGCAGCAGCGAGCTGTCGAGCTTGTAGGTGAACTCGACGTAGTAGCGCGAATCACCGTCGATCTGCTCGGGCTCCGCAATCGTCCAGCCGGCCGATCGGGACACCATGGCCAAGGCGGACTCGGCACTGGGAAAGCTCTGGCTCAGCGCGCCAAAGCTGACTCGCCAGGACGAAGTGAGTGGCTGATAAGAGACCCGCCAGGTGCGTGTGGCACGGGCCACGCGCTCGTCGCGCCAGTACCAGCGCGGCCGATAGACCTGAGCCTGCGCCGTGAAATACAGCGGCACGCCGCGCTGCAGTGCTTCTTCCACCGCCCGGCTGAGTGCGAATTTGACATCAAAGTCCAGCGCCAGACCGCCCGACTCGCGGCTGAGCTTGATGCTGGAGAGTTCAATGGCCTGTGCTCGGGCCGAACCGGTGCCCAGCAAGCCGAAACCCAGGCACAGCGCGACGATCAACACAAGGGCGCGCCAGATCCCCGCCTGAAAGACACGGTGACCAAAACTGCCG
>CALRVU010000449.1:0-3676 GCA_943371685.1 Bordetella parapertussis
GGCGTTCCAGGTGTAGGCGGCCACCGTGGCGCCAAAGTTGGCGCCGGCCGGGCCCAGCACCGCGTCGGTGGCGGCCGAGCCATTGGGATTGGCGGTGGCACCGTACTTGATGAAAAGCACCATGACCACGAAGGGCCGGACGGTGATCGTGTTGCTGCTGCCAGTCACCGCGCTGGCCGCATGGACCGAGGAGTCATCGCGGGCGTTCAGGGCGTAGCGGCCCTGGTCGGTGCTTCCCAGGTTGAAGCTGGCCACGCCGTTGCTGAAGCTCAGCGTCAGGTTGTTGCTGGCGGGCTGGCTGGCCGGGATGCTGAGCGCCGGCGAGACAATGGATGGCGCCGTGTGGCTGCCACCGCTGTCGGTGCGCCAGAGCTTGAGGGCCCGGCTGCCGCTGTAGTCGGTGGCCACACCGCAGCTGCCGGTGCTCGGATCCCGCTTGATCAGGCTCAGCGTCATGTCGTGGGGTCGGCCGGCCACGGCCACATCGGTGCCGCTCACCTTGCCGAGCAGGTCCTCGGCAAACACGAAGGCGTTGTCGCGAAACTGGATGGCCGCCGAGATGCCGCTGTAGGCGCTCTCTGCGGCGGTGACGGTCACATCCTGCGCCAGACTGTGCGAGAGCTGGAACCTGGCCACGCCGGCGTCGGCGGCGGCAAAGGTGTAGGTGGCACTGCCGTTGCCGTTGTCTACCAGGCTGCCGGCCGGTGTGGGGCTGCTGCCCTTGGCCCAGCTGCCGCGGCCGCTGCTGGTGCTCAGGGTGATGGTGCCGGTATAGGTGGTGAGCACCGCTCCGGTGTTGTCGGTCGCCGAGACCGTGAGGGTGGAGGGGCTGCAAGTGGAGCCGCTGCTCGACGCCGCGACCACGCTGAAGCCGGCGATCGAACTGCCGGCCGCCGTGCAGTTGAAGAGGTTGGCGGCGGGAACGTAGTAGTAGTTCGAACCGGACTGCCCGGGTTGCTGCCAGGCCAGCTCCGCCCGGGCATCCGTGGCGTTCTCGTAGAACTCCATCACCACTGGCACATAGCTGCCGGCCGTCAACACCGGCTCGCTGGTGCCCACATCCACGGTGTAGGAGTGGTCGCTGAAGTTGGAGATCAGCAGTGTGTCGTTGACATACAGGCGCACGCCATCGTCCGAGCCCGTGGCGAAGCGGTGGGCACCACTCAAGTTGGCCTTGAGGACGCCGGTCCAGCGCACCGAAAAGCCTTCGGCCGGGGTGCTGCCCACGCCGGGTGCGCTGGTGCCCCAGTTGAACGCGATGTTGCGGTCCACCCGATTGGCCTCGGCGCCGGTGAAGGCATAGGTGCCGACGGTGTCGCGGTTGCCGTCCTGGCTGAAGTAGCTGCCGTAGAGTCCGGCGTAGAGGGGCAGCGGACTGACGGTCCGGGTGCTCTGCGCCATGGTGTTGCCGGCCTGATCCTTGACATTGCGCACGGTCAGGGTCTGGCTGCCGGTCAGCGCATTGGCCAGGCGCAGCGTCACCGTGCGGCTGTCCGAGGAAAGGCTGGCCGAACTGACCGTCGCGTTGCTGACGGTGTAGTTGCCGGTGGTCTCGGCGCTGGCCTGGCCCACCGGCTCCGAGAAGCTCACCGTGTAGCGGGCGGCGTCGCCGCAGGTGGATGCCGAGGCCGTGACCGTGGGAGCCGTGCTGTCGGAACAGGTGCTGAGGGCCGCGATGGCACTCTGGTCGGCAGCCGATAGGTTGACGGTCAGGTCCCCGAGGGCCAGCGCGCTGTTCAAGGCGATCAGGCCGGTGATGGTGCTGCCGGCGCCCAGGTTGATGTTGTTGCCGCCGCCCGGGCCATAGATCACGCCGCGGAAGCTGGCGCCGGAACCGATGGTCAGGTTGGCGTTTGGATACAGCAACACCAGGCCGTTGACGGTGGGCCCGGCAGTATTGAAGCGCATTGAAGGGCCGACGCTGATGTTGCCCTTGAGGTAGAGGCGGGTGCCGGCAGAAACATTCAAGGTGGCCGAGCTGCCGATGTTCGCGTTGTTGATGACGTAGTTGCCCGAGCCGAAGGTGTAGCTGGCGCCCGAACCGAGCGTGAAGTTGGACAGGGTCGTGGTCGAAGCACTGGTGCTGACATCGACCAGGGCTGGAAAGCTGCTCGGCACGGCGGTGGTTCGGGCCGCGCTCATCGTCACGCTCTTGCCACCATTGCCGGTCACCTGCAGGCCGTTCACGTAGTTGGTGCCGTTGAGGTTCATCACGCCGTTGCTGCCGGCCGTGATCGGGTAGGTGGCCGGAATGGCCCCGCACTGGGCCCAGGCCCACGGGCCCGCACACAGCATGGCGGCGCCCAGCATTGCCTGCACCACCCGGCGGTCCGCCTTGCGCGCGCCGAGGCCTGCACGCGCGCGTTGCGGTGCATCGGCGCTGGCGATCGGCGGCTTGTCGGTCATCCATGTCTCCTGCGCCCATCCTATGCGTGGGGGTTGCTGGGCAATGGCGGCAAATGCAGGGGCATTCCAGTCCAGTCGGCCTGACACCGTGGACCGGCAGGTCGAGGGAAATGGAGCATTCAAGGCAGGGGCTGATCGGCCGACAACCCCGCATGGCCTTGTCAGATCCATCCACATTGAGCGACTTGCCCGACCGGCGCAGTGCCCACCCGCGCATTCGCTGGGCCATGCACGGCATGTTGCTGGCCATCGCGCTGTTGATGGCCGTGGGTGGCCACAACGCCTGGCGTGGCGAGCTGCGGCGAGCGGCCGATGTGGAGGCCGTCAAGCTGGCGGGTGCCCAGCGCATGCTGGCGCAGCGGATCGTGCTGCTCAGCCTGTCACCTGCAGGCAATGAGGACGACAAGCTGGACGCGGCCATCCAGCGCGCCCAGGCGGAATCCCTGCGGCTGGAGGAATTGCTTCAGTTGCATGGCGGCCAGGCAGACTCGGTGCCATCCGCTGGCTTGCTGGCCGCAGTGGCAGGCTGGCAGAGCAGCCGCGAGCGGCTCTGGTACCACGCCCAGACACTGCATCGGCCGGGTGGTGAGGGTTCCAGCCAGCCCTATCCCTCAGCGGCCACGCAGCGCCTGTATGTCGATGCGGAGCAGGCTCTGGCAGCCGCTCAGGCGCTGGTGGACGCCCTGCATGCGGAGGCGCAGGCCCGGGCCCAGTCGGCGCAGGCGCTGCTGCGCTGGATGGCGGTGCTCGGCGCGGTGGCCTTGCTGGCGCTGGCCATGGGTGTGGTCGAGCCGACGGCGCGCCATGTGCGCCTTCAGCAGGGACGGCTGGTCCGGCAGGCTGCCCAACTCGAGCGCCTGGCCTTGGTGGCCGAGTGCACCCAGAACGCCGTGGTCATCACGGATGCCTCGCGGCACATCGTCTGGGTCAACCGGGCGTTCGAGCGGGTCAGTGGCTACACCGCCGCCGAAACCCTGGGCAAGAAGCCCGCCAGCCTGATCCAGTCCGAGGAAACCGACGCTGCCACCGTGCAGCGCATGCGCGCCGCCTTCGATCGCGGTGAGGGCGTGCGGGTGGAGATCCTCAACCGCCACAAGAGCGGCGCCAATTACTGGGTCGACATCGACATCCAGCCCTTGCGGGATGCGTTGGGCGGTCTGACCGGCTTCATTGCGGTGGAAACCGACATCACTGCGCAAGTGACCCAGCGCCTGCGCCTGCAGGCCTTGCTGGCCGCGCTGCCCACCGGCGTCGTGGAGCACGACGCCAG
>CALRVU010000450.1:0-3669 GCA_943371685.1 Bordetella parapertussis
CCAGCCAGAACAGGTTTTCGGCTGACCGGCTGGTGACGCTGCGGTGCCAGTCCTCCAGATCGGTCGGGCTGAGCGGCGGCGGCAGCAAGGTGGTCGGATCCACCGTGCCTTCGGTCAGCACCCAGGTGTCGGCACTGGCGCTGCCGCGCTGCATTGACAACCAGGGGTCATGCAGGCTGTCACGCCGGGTGGCCACGCGGGTCAGGCCACCGGGCATGACACGCCAGCCGCCGGCGCCATCGGTGGTGGCAAACACCCGCAAAACGGCCGGCCGCGGCTCCAGCTGGCCGTCGCGCAACACGGGCATCTGCGAGGGCCGGGCGCGGGCCAGCAAGGTGTGGGCGGCAGGATCTGCATCAATCCGGGCAGCCAGCGCCGCGCGGGCGGCCGGCGCCTGGGTGGCGACCAGCACGGGCGCGAAGCCCTGGGTGGTGTCGCTGCCCGGAAAAGTGGGGGCGACGACGAACTCGTCGAGTCGAGACCGATGGCGCTTCCAGACCGAAGCCTCGCCGCACCACCAGCTGGTGGCGCTGGGCAGCAGCAGGTCCTCGCCCAGCAGCCGGTCGGCCACGCCGGGCCAGAACGCCGCCAAGCCAGGGCTCTCGAGCCAGCCCGCCCCCGGAGAGTTGGCGACCACCACCTCACCCGCACGCAGTGCCTGCAGCAGGCCGGGCACGCCCAGGGCCGAGTCAGAACGCAGCTCCAGCGGATCGAGGTAATCGTCGTCGATGCGGCGCAGCACCACATGCACCCGTTCCAGGCCATGAAGGGTCTTGAGATAGACCCGGTTGGCGCGCACCGTCAGGTCCCCGCCCTCGACCAGGGTCAAGCCCAGATATCGGGCGAGAAAAACCTGCTCGAAATAGGTTTCATTGCGCGGCCCGGGCGTCAGCAACACCACCCGCGAGCGCTCGCCCGCCGGGCTCAGACGCATCAAGCCCTGCAGCAGGCTCTGGAACGCCGAGGCCAGGCGCTGCACGCGCAGGTCGCGGAAGGCTTCGGGGAACTGCTGGGAGATGATCAGGCGGTTCTCGAGCAGGTAGCCCAGGCCCGAAGGCGCCTGGGTGCGCTGGCCCAGCACCCACCAGTGGCCGTCCGGGCCCCGGGCCAGGTCGAAAGCCACCACATGCAGGTGCACACCGCCCGGCGGCGTGCAGCCGTGCAGCGGACGCAGATACTGGGGGTGACCCAGCACCAGGGAGGGCGGCAGCAGGCCTTCGTCCAGCAAGCGTCGCTCGCCATAGACATCGGCCAGGGTGGCATTGAGCAGCCGGGTGCGCTGAACCACGCCGCGCTCGATGCCCGCCCACTCCTCGGGGCTGATCAGCATGGGCAGCAGTTCCAGCGGCCAGACCCGCTGGGACTCGGGGCCGTCGTCATAGACGTTGTAGGTGGCGCCGTCCTCGCGCACCCGGCGCTGCACCCGAGCTGCGCGGTTGGGCAGGTCTTGCCAGCCCTGGGCGCCATTGGCCCGGAAGAACCGCTGCCAGTTGGGCGCCAGCTCGGGTCGGGCCTGCCCTGGCTCGACGGGGCGGTTCAGCCGGCCCAGGAGTTCATCGAAGTGACCTTCCTCGCCGCGCTGAGCGGCCGACAAGGCCTGGCCGATCGGATCGGGCAGTTCATCGGGAAGCAGGCTGGACTGCTTCGGATCAGCAGGCAGGGAAGACGCAAACACACTCGGAGACATCCCGGCATCATGCCTTGACACCGGGGGGCTGCGACTAGGGGGTGCCCCTTCCAGCATGGTCGTTGTTCACACTTGACCGCAGCGCGGACTCAACGCCCGGGCCGGCGCAGGTCCAGCGTGAACGGAAACTCGAGGCTGCGCTTGGCCTCGGGCGCTTCCACCCGGCCGGCCGTGTGGCCCATCGGGAAGTAGCGCGCCAGGCGTCGGCTTTCGGCCTCGTAGGCGGTGGTCGGGAAGGTGGTGTGGTTGCGCCCGCCGGGATGCGCCACATGGTATTGGCAGCCGCCCATGGACCGCTGCATCCAGGTGTCGACCAGATCGACCACCAGCGGCGCGTCGACGCCGATCGTCGGATGCAGGGCCGAAGGCGGCAGCCAGGCCCGGTAGCGCACACCGGCCACGTACTCACCCACCTGCCCGGTGGGTTGCAGCGGCACGGTCTGGCCGTTGACGGTGAGGCGGTGTCGGCTGTCGATCAGACCGCTGACGCGCAGTTCGATGCGCTCCAGCGAGGAATCGACATAGCGCACCGTGGTGCCGGCGGCGCCCTCTTCGCCCATCACATGCCAGGGCTCAAGCGCATTGCGCAGCACCACTTGCACACCCCGCGCGCGGAACTCGCCGATCTTCGGGAGGCGGAACTCGAAATGTGGGGCGAACCATTCCTTGTCAAAGGCGTAGCCGGCCTCGACCATGTCGTCCATCACATCGTCAAAGTCCATCTGCACGAAGGTGGGCAGCAGGAAGCGATCGTGCAGCTCGGTGCCCCAGCGCACCAGCGGCGCGCGGTAGGGTGTCTTCCAGAAGCGGGCAATCAGCGAACGCAGCAGCAGCTGCTGGACGATGCTCATGCGTGCATGAGGCGGCATCTCGAAGGCCCGCAGCTCCAGCAGGCCCAGCCGGCCGGTGGACGAATCCGGCGAGTAGAGCTTGTCGATGCAGAACTCGCTGCGGTGGGTGTTGCCGGTCACATCGACCAGGATGTTGCGCAAGGCGCGGTCCAGCAGCCAGGGCGGCATCCAGTCGCCATTGGCGGCGGTGGCGCGCTCGATCTCGCCCAGGGCGATCTCCAGCTCGCGCAGCTGGTCGTTGCGGGCCTCGTCCACCCGAGGCGCCTGGCTGGTCGGGCCGATGAACAGGCCCGAGAACAGATAGCTGAGCGAGGGGTGGTTGTGCCAGTAGGCCAGCAGCGAGGCCAGCAGGCCTGGCCGGCGCAGGAAGGGCGAGTCGGCCGGCGTGGCGCCGCCCATCACGAAGTGGTTGCCGCCGCCGGTGCCGGTGTGGCGGCCGTCGAGCATGAACTTCTCGGTCGACAGGCGCGATTGCCAGGCCGCGTTGTAGAGGAACTCGGTGTGTTCGACCAGTTCCTTCCAGTTGTGGGCCGGATGGATGTTGACCTCGATCACGCCAGGGTCGGGGGTGACTTGCAGGACCTTGAGGCGGGGATCGCGCGGCGGCGGATAGCCTTCCATGACGATCTTCATGCCCAGCTCGGCCGCCGTGGCCTCGACCGCCGCCACCAGCTCCAGGTAGTCCTCGAGCAACTGCATGGGCGGCATGAAGACGTAGAGCACACCGCTGGGGTCGCCGACCTTCTCGGCCTTCGGGCCATTGGCGCGGCGCGGGTCGCGCACCTCGACGCAGATGGCCGTGCGGGTGATCCAGTGCGCCGACTGCTGACGCGCAGGATAGCCGTCAACGGGCTCTGAAGCGGAGCGGGTCGCGCTCGAAACATAGCTCGACGGGGCGGCCGGGTCGGCCACCACGCCGTCCAGCGGGTCGGCAAATTCGTCCTGGGCTTGCACGGCCACGGTGCCACCCTCGGCAAATCCCCGGCCGCTGCGCAGTGCGGCATAGGTGCCCCGCCCTGCCGTGCCCTGCCCCGCCAGTCCGGCCACCTGGGCTCGCACCTCGGCGGGGCCTGGCAGCGCGTCGCGCGGTGCAAACGGGTCGTGCTCGTGGTGGTAGGGGTAGTCACCCTC
>CALRVU010000451.1:0-3668 GCA_943371685.1 Bordetella parapertussis
AATGCCGATTGGTGGCCCAATCAGCTCAACCTGAAGGTGCTGCACCAGCATTCGCCCCAGGCCGACCCGATGGGCACGGCGTTCAACTATGCCGAGGCTTTCAAGTCGCTGGACCTGGACGCGGTGGTGCAAGACCTGACCGCGCTGATGACCGACTCGCAGGACTGGTGGCCGGCCGACTACGGCCACTACGGCCCTTTCTTCATCCGCATGGCCTGGCACAGCGCCGGCACCTATCGCACCATGGACGGCCGCGGTGGCGCGGGCTCGGGCTCGCAGCGCTTTGCCCCGCTCAACAGCTGGCCTGACAACGGCAACCTCGACAAGGCCCGCCGCCTGCTCTGGCCGATCAAGCAGAAGTACGGCCGCCAGCTCTCCTGGGCCGACCTGATGATCCTGGCCGGCAACGTGGCACTCGAGTCCATGGGCTTCAAGACCTTCGGCTTTGCCGGTGGCCGCCCCGACATCTGGGAGCCTGAAGAAGACATCGACTGGGGTGCTGAAGCCGAATGGCTGGCCACCAGCGACAAGCCGGCCAGCCGCTACTCAGGCGACCGGGATCTGGCCAACCCGCTGGCCGCCGTGCAGATGGGCCTGATCTATGTGAACCCGGAAGGCCCGGACGGCAAGCCCGATCCGCTGGCCTCGGCCCGTGACATCCGCGAGACCTTTGCCCGCATGGCCATGGACGACGAAGAAACCGTGGCCCTGGTGGCCGGCGGCCACACCTTTGGCAAGGCCCACGGCGCGGCCGACCCCGGCCAATATGTGGGCCCCGAGCCCGAAGGCGCCGGCATCGAGGAAATGGGCCTGGGCTGGACCAACCGCTTTGGCAACGGCAGGGGCGTGCACACCATCACCAGCGGCATTGAAGGCGCCTGGACGCCGACCCCGACCACCTGGGACAACAGCTACTTTGAAACCCTGTTCGGCTACGACTGGGAGCTGACCAAGAGCCCTGCCGGCGCCCACCAGTGGACGCCCAAGGACCCGGCCGCTCGCACTACCGTGCCCGATGCGCACGACCCCAGCCTGCGCCACGCGCCCATGATGACCACCGCCGACATGGCGCTGCGCATCGACCCGGCCTACGAGGCCATCTCGCGCCGCTTCCATGCCGATCCGCAGGCCCTGGCCGATGCCTTTGCCCGCGCCTGGTTCAAGCTGACCCACCGCGACATGGGCCCACGCTCGCGCTATCTGGGCGCCCTGGTGCCGCAAGAGGTGCTGATCTGGCAAGACCCGGTGCCCGCGGTGGACCACGCCCTGGTGGACGCGGCCGATGTGGCCGCCCTCAAGGCACAGCTGCTGGCCTCGGGCCTGAGCACGGCGCAGCTGGTCAGCACGGCCTGGGCCTCGGCGTCCAGCTTCCGCGGCAGCGACAAGCGCGGCGGGGCCAATGGCGCCCGCATCCGGCTGGCGCCGCAAAAGGACTGGGCCGTCAACCAGCCCGCCGAGCTGGCCCGGGTGCTGCCGGTGCTCGAGGGCATCCAGGCCGCGTTCAACGCTCAAGCCACTGGCGGCAAGAAGGTGTCGCTGGCTGACCTGATCGTGCTCGGCGGCAGTGCGGCGATCGAGGCCGCGGCCCAGGCCGCCGGCGTGAGCATCACCGTGCCCTTTGCCCCTGGCCGCACTGACGCCACGCCCGAGCAGACCGACGTGCATTCCTTCGCCGTGCTCGAGCCGGTGTCCGATGGTTTCCGCAACCATGCGGGCCCCGGCCAGGCCGCCACGGCGGCGCAGCGCCTGATCGATCGCGCCAACCTGCTGACGCTGAGTGCGCCTGAGATGACGGTGCTGATCGGCGGCCTGCGGGTGCTGGGCACCAACACCGGCGGCACGGCCCACGGCGTGTTCACCCAACGCCTCGGCACGCTCAGCAACGACTTCTTCGTCAACCTGCTGGACATGGGCACCGTCTGGCGCCAGCAGCCTGGAAGCGAAGGCGTGCTGGAAGGTCGCGACCGTCAATCCGGCGCGCTGAAGTGGACTGCCACCACCGCCGATCTGGTGTTCGGCTCCAACTCGCAACTGCGCGCCCTCGCCGAGGTCTACGCCAGCAGCGACGCCCAGTCCGACTTCGTCCAGGCCTTTGTCGCTGCCTGGGTCAAGGTGATGGAACTGGACCGGTTTGATCTGCGCTGAGTTTGTATCGCATCGGCATTACACTCGGGCCCCATGAAGACCGCCACCATTCCGCCCGTGCGCATCGAGCCGCAGCTTCGCGACGAGATTGAACAAGCGCTGGAACAGGGCGAAACCATGGCGGCCCTGGTCGAGTCGGCCGTCCGCAGCGAGGTGAACCGCCGGCGCGAGCAGGCGGAGTTCGTTCGCCGCGGGCTGGCCTCCATCGCCCGGTCGGAGGCGGCCGGCGACTGGATCCCGGCCGATGCGGTGCTGGCCAAACTCGAGGCCAAGCTGGCGGCGGCCAAGCGCAGCCGGACATGACGTTCGAGGTCGTCTTCAGCCCCGAGGCTGAGGCCGATCTGGAGCGCCTGTTTGACCACGCCTTGGCGCGCGAGCTGAGCCTGGCGACCGGTGATCTCGAAGTCCCGGCCCGGGCCATCCGGGCCATCCGCCATGCCTGCCAGTTCTTGTCTCTCAGCCCCTTCAGTTGCCGCAAGGTGGCTGCAGGGGCTTTCGTGCGCGAGTTGATCGTGCCTTTTGGTGGCACTGGTTTCGTTGTGCTGTTCGAGATCCGGGACCGCCAGCGCGTCCACATCGGTGCGGTGCGGCATCAGCGCGAAAGCGACTATCACTGAGCCTCCCGCGACCCCCGGGTTTCTCCCGCCCCCCTAGGCGGCGTAGCGTCCACCACTGCGAGGGATGCGATGCCCAGGGGGGCGGCCTACATTGATTTGACGCATCGAGACGTTGCGCGCCATGCCCCGTTTGACCCGGGGCCGCGCAATCGTCGTGCGCTCATTTCCGTGGAGAAACTCATGGACACCTCCGTCAATTCCGACGCGCTCAAGTTCGAGCTCATGGGCCGCTTGTGCGGCTACTTCTGTGACGATTGCCAGACCCCGCTGGCCGGCGCCACCATCCGCCTCTACAGCCCGGCGCCGCAGGCCAACACTGCCGCACTGGCCGTGGCCAACTCCAAGGAAACCTTCGACATCCTGAGCGATGAAGAAGTGGCCGCCAAGCAGCCGCGCCTGCTGGCTGAGGCCCTGGTGGCCGACGACGGCGCCTACCGCATCACCCTGGTGGGCGGCAAGGGTGGCTACCAAGGCGGCGCCTTTGAAGTGGACGTGTACTGCGGCACCATGCCCTTCAAGGGCCCGCGCCCGCCGCGGCCCAACGTGCAGTTCAGCATCACCACCCTGCAGCCGATGTGGCGGCGCGGCGAGCGCACGGCCCAGGCCGTGTTCGATCACTGCCTGTCGTCGCGCTACTGGTGCGCGGTGCTGGCCCAGCTGGGCCTGTGGGTGATCTGCGGCCGGCTCACCACCTGCGCCAAGCCCCAGCTGCCCATCCACGGCGCCACCGTCAAGGCCTTTGACGTGGACTGGCTGCAGGACGACGCCCTGGGCAGCGCCACCACCGACGCCTCCGGTCGCTTCGTCATCTATTACACCCGCGACGACTTTGATCGCACCATCTTCTCGCCCACGATCAACCTGGAGTGGACCGGCGGGCCCGATGTGTATTTCCGGGTCGAGGCC
>CALRVU010000452.1:0-3662 GCA_943371685.1 Bordetella parapertussis
CCCGAGCGACGTCGAGTTGATGATGTTCGCCCAGGCCAACAGCGAGCACTGCCGGCACAAGATCTTCAATGCCGAGTTCAGCATCGACGGTGAAAAGCAGCCGCTGTCGATGTTCGGCATGATCCGCAACACCGAAAAACTGCATCCCCAGCACACGGTGGTGGCCTACAGCGACAACGCCGCGGTGATGGAAGGCGGCGTCATCGAGCGCTGGTTGCCGCAGGGCTACACCAACGCCCCGCAGTACGGCGCCCGCACTGAGACCACCCATGTGCTGATGAAGGTGGAGACCCACAACCACCCGACCGCCATCTCGCCGTTCCCAGGCGCCTCCACCGGCGCGGGCGGCGAGATCCGCGACGAAGGTGCGACCGGCCGCGGCTCGCGGCCCAAGGTCGGCCTGACCGGTTTCTCGGTCTCCAACCTGCACCTGCCGGGCACCCAAGAGCCTTGGGAAACCCAGCCGGTCGGCAAGCCTGAGCACATCGCCAGCCCCTTGCAGATCATGACGGAAGGCCCGCTGGGCGGCGCGGCCTTCAACAACGAGTTCGGTCGGTCCAATCTGGCGGGCTACTTCCGCGTCTACGAGCAGACCGTGGGCGAGGGCGCCGACGCCATCCGCCGCGGCTATCACAAGCCCATCATGATCGCCGGTGGACTGGGCACGATCAGCGCCGACCAGACCCACAAGCTGCCGTTCGGCGCCGGCACCTTGCTGATCCAGCTCGGCGGCCCGGGCATGCGCATCGGCATGGGCGGCGGTGCGGCCAGCTCGATGGCAGCCGGCACCAACACCGCATCGCTGGACTTTGATTCGGTGCAGCGCGGCAACCCTGAGATCGAGCGCCGGGCGCAAGAGGTCATCAACCATTGCTGGGCCCTGGGTGCTGGCAATCCCATCGTGGCCATCCACGACGTGGGCGCTGGTGGCATCTCGAACGCCTTCCCCGAGCTGGTGGACGGCGCCGGCAAGGGCGCGCGCTTTGACCTGCGCAAGGTGCCGCTGGAGGAGTCTGGCCTGGCACCCAAGGAAATCTGGTGCAACGAGAGCCAGGAGCGCTACACCCTGGCCGTCAATCCGGACCTGCTGCCGCTGTTCGAGCAGATGTGCGCGCGCGAGCGTTGCCCGTTTGCCATCGTCGGCGTGACCACCGATGAGCTGTCGCTGGTGCTGGAAGACGGCCCTGGCGGGGAGCGCGTGATCGACATGCCGATGGACGTGCTGCTGGGCAAGCCGCCCAAGATGCACCGTGATGTGACGAACGTGGCCCGCAGCCTTCCGGCCCTGAACCTGACCGGCGTGTCGCTGGCCCAGGCGGCTCGCGACGTGTTGCGGCACCCGACCGTGGCCAGCAAGCGCTTCCTGATCAGCATTGGTGACCGCACGGTGGGCGGCATGAACCACCGCGACCAGATGGTCGGCCCCTGGCAGATCCCGGTGGCCGACTGCGCCGTGACCCTGGCCGATTACAGCGGTTTCCGTGGCGAGGCCATGAGCATGGGTGAGCGCACGCCGCTGGCCGCACTCGACGCCCCCGCCTCGGGCCGGATGGCGGTGGCCGAGGCCATCACCAACCTGCTGGCCGCGCCGTTTGCACTGGAGCGGGTCAAGCTCAGCGCCAACTGGATGGCCGCTTGTGGCGAGCCGGGCGAGGACGCCGCGCTGTACGAGACCGTCAAGGCCGTGGGCATGGAACTGTGCCCGGCGCTGGGCGTCAGCATTCCTGTGGGCAAGGACAGCCTGTCGATGCGCACCCGCTGGGCCGACGAGGGCCAGACCAAGCAGGTCGTGGCGCCGGTGTCGCTGATCGTCACTGCCTTTGCCACGCTGGACGACATCCGCGGCACGCTGACCCCGCAGCTGCAGGCCGGTGACACCACCTTGATCCTGGTGGATCTGGGCAATGGCCGCGCCCGCATGGGCGGCTCGATCCTGGGTCAGACCCTGCAGCAGTTCGGCCATGAGGTGCCCGATCTGGATGATCCGGCCCAGCTCAAGGCCCTGGTGACGGCGATCAACCAGTTGCGCGGCGAAGGCAAGTTGCTGGCCTATCACGACCGCTCGGATGGTGGCTTGTGGGCGGCCGCCTGCGAAATGGCCTTTGCCGGCCAACGTGGCGTCAGCCTGAATGTGGACATGCTGGTCACCGAAGGTGACGGCATCAGCGACAGCCGGGCTGACACCGGCGACGCCAAGAACTGGGCCGGCCAGACCAGCGGCCGCCGCGAGGAGCTGACCCTCAAGGCCTTGTTCAACGAAGAACTGGGCGCCCTGATTCAGGTGCGCACCGCCGACCGCGATGCCGTGCTGGCCACCTTGCGCGCCCATGGCCTGTCCAAGGCCAGCCATGTGGTGGGCAAAGCCAATGACAAGCGGGTGATCGAGGTCTGGCGCGATGCCAAGAACCAGTTCAGCGCACCGCTGACCGAGTTGCAGCAGGTCTGGGATGAGGTGTCCTGGCGCATTGCCCGCCTGCGCGACAACCCGGCCTGCGCCGACAGCGAGCATGCCCTGGCCGGCGCCGAGGGCCCAGGCCTGCACACGGCCTTGAGCTTCGACCCCGCGGAGAACGTGGCTGCGCCCTTCATCAACAAGGGTGCACGGCCCAAGGTGGCCATCTTGCGCGAGCAGGGCGTCAACAGCCATGTCGAGACCAGCTATGTGTTCGACCAGGCCGGTTTTGATGCCTTTGACGTGCACATGAGCGATCTGCAGAGCGGCCGCGCGCGCCTGGACCAGTTCCAGGGCTTTGTGGCTTGCGGCGGCTTCAGCTACGGCGACACCTTGGGCGCCGGTGAGGGCTGGGCCCGCTCGGTGATGTTCAACCCGCAGCTGGCCGATCAGTTCGCGGCCTTCTTTGCCAAGGGCGACAGCTTTGCGCTGGGCATCTGCAATGGCTGCCAGATGATGGCGGCCTTGTCGCCGATCATCCCCGGCGCGCAGGACTGGCCCAAGTTCACCCGCAACAAGAGCGAGCAGTTCGAGGCCCGGCTGGCCATGGTCGAGGTGCTGGAGAGCCCGTCGATCTTCTTCCAGGGCATGGCCGGCAGCCGCCTGCCGATCGCCGTGGCCCACGGCGAGGGCTTTGCCGACTTCAGCCAGCGCGGCAATGCCGCCGCCGTGCACCGCGCCGCGCGTTTCGTGGATGGTCTGGGCCAGCCCACCGAGGCCTATCCACTCAACCCCAACGGCAGCCCGGGTGGCCTGACCTCGGTCACCACGGCCGATGGCCGTTTCACCGTGCTGATGCCCCACCCCGAGCGCGTTTTCCGCAACGCCCTGATGAGCTGGACCGACGGCGACATCAACGCCCAGAGCCCCTGGATGCGAATGTTCCGCAACGCCCGCAAGTTCGTGGGTTGAGTTCGGGAGCTTCCCTTGCCTCTTGAGGGTCGGGGGGCTCTCGGAATTCGAGTACTACGGCGCTTCAGCGCGGGCCGGCTCGCGGGTGGGTCCGCTGCGCTCGTGTCCTCCGGTGTCAGCCTGTGGCTGGCACCTCCCCCTTGACCTCGCTCCGCGGACCCACCCGCCAACCGGCTCACAGCGCCGAGTTGTTCTACGGGTGAAACAGCCCAACGCCGCCAAGGACAGGGCGGTTCGGGGCATGGCGCAGTGAGGTCAAGGGGGAGGTGGCGGCCGCAGGCCGGCGCCGGAGGACACG
>CALRVU010000453.1:0-3660 GCA_943371685.1 Bordetella parapertussis
CCGATGGTGCGTGGGCGCCTGCTGGAACGCTGGCGCGCGGCCCTGAAGGTGGCAAAGACGCCAGTTGATGCCTGGGCCACGATTGTCGAAGACGACGCTGCGCGCCGGGACTACCAGAAGGTGCGGGGCATGGGCGGCTTCGTACGCAGCAACTGGGACGAAGTCAATCAGATCATTGCCGCGTCGAACGTCTACACGATCAAGAAGCACGGACCGGATCGCATCATCGGCTTCAGTCCCATCCCGGCGATGAGCATGGTCAGCTATGCCGCCGGTAGCCGCTACCTCAGCCTCATCGGCGGCGTGTGCATGAGCTTCTATGACTGGTACTGCGACCTGCCGCCGGCCAGCCCGCAGGTGTGGGGTGAACAGACCGATGTGCCCGAAAGTGCCGACTGGTACAACAGCACTTACATCATGGCCTGGGGCAGCAACGTCCCGCAGACTCGCACGCCCGACGCGCACTTCTTCACCGAGGTGCGCTACAAGGGCGCCAAGACGGTGGCCATCACGCCCGACTACAGCGAAGTGGCCAAGCTGGCCGACATCTGGCTGCACCCCAAGCAGGGCACCGATGCGGCACTCGCGATGGCCATGGGCCACGTTGCGCTCAACGAGTTCTACTTCAAGGAGCGCAGCCCATACTTCGACAACTACGCACGCCGCTACACCGATCTGCCGCTGCTGGTAATGCTCAAGGAGCACACGCTGCCCGACGGCAGCAAGACCCTGGTGCCCGATCGCTACCTGCGCGCATCCGACTTCAACGGCAAGCTCGGTCAGGACAACAACCCTGAGTGGAAGACGGTGGCCTTTGACACGGATGGTCGCGCCGTCCTGCCCAACGGCAGCATCGGCTTCCGTTGGACACCGGAAGGTGGTGTCGACCAGGGCAAGTGGAATCTCGAGAACAAGGAAGCGCGCCACGGCACCGAGGTAAAGCTGAAGCTCTCGGTCATCGAGGACGGCGAACAGGCGCATGAGGTGGTGGACATCGGCCTGCCGTATTTCGGCGGCGTGAGCACGCCGCACTTCAAGTCCAACACCCAGAACGGCGAAATCAACTTCGTCAAGGTGCCGGCCGTGCGCCTGCGCCTGGGCAAGGAAGGTGATCATCGCGAGGCGCTGGTGGCCACAGTGTTCGACCTGCAGGTGGCGCAGTACGGCATCGACCGCGGCCTGGGCAGTGGTGCCAAGAGCTACGACGACGATGCTGCCTACACGCCCGCCTGGGCTGAGAGCATCACCGGCACACCGCGTGACCAGATCATCACCGTGGCCCGTCAGTTCGCCGAGAACGCCCACAAGACCCAAGGCAAGTCGATGATCATCATCGGCGCGGCGATGAACCACTGGTACCACGCCGACATGAACTACCGCGGCGTGATCAACCTGCTGATGATGTGCGGCTGCATCGGCCAGAGCGGTGGCGGCTGGGCGCATTATGTGGGCCAGGAAAAGCTCCGCCCGCAGACCGGCTGGACGCCGCTGGCCTTTGCGCTGGACTGGATCCGCCCGCCGCGGCAGATGAACAGCACCAGCTTCTTTTATGCCCATACCGACCAGTGGCGCTACGAGAAGCTGGGCATGGAAGAGATCGTGTCACCGCTGGCCGACAAGGCGATGTATGCCGGCAGCATGATCGACTACAACGTGCGGGCAGAGCGCATGGGCTGGCTGCCCAGTGCACCGCAGCTCAGGACCAACCCGCTGCAAGTGGTGAAAGACGCCACGGCCGCTGGCATGGACACCAAGGACTACCTGGTGCGCGGCCTGAAGGACGGCACCGTGGAGATGAGCTGCGAGGACCCCGATGCGCCGCAGAACTGGCCGCGTGTGCTGTTCGTCTGGCGCAGCAACCTGCTGGGCTCGTCCGGCAAGGGCCACGAGTACTTCTGCAAGCACTTGCTGGGCACCGAGAACGGCATCCAGGGCAAGGACCTGGGGCAGGATGACGCGAAGCCGACCGAGGTGAAGTGGCACGCTGAAGCGCCAGTCGGCAAGCTTGACCTGGTGGTGACGCTGGACTTCCGGATGAGCACTACATGCCTGTACAGCGACATCGTGCTGCCCACGGCCAGCTGGTACGAGAAGAACGACCTCAACACCAGCGACATGCATCCTTTCATCCACCCGCTGAGCGCGGCGGTGGACCCGGTCTGGCAGAGCCGCAGTGACTGGGAGATCTACAAGGGCTTCGCCAAGACTTTCAGCGAGGTCTGCGTCGGCCATCTGGGGGTAGAGAAGGAGGTCGTGCTCACACCCATCATGCATGACACCGCCGGTGAACTGGCCCAACCCTTCGAGGTGAAGGAATGGAAGAAGGGTCAGTGCGAGCTGATCCCGGGCAAGACCGCACCGCAGATCGCCGTGGTCGAGCGGGACTATCCCAACGTCTTCAAGCGCTTCACAGCACTGGGCCCCTTGCTGGACAAACTCGGCAATGGTGGCAAGGGCATCGGCTGGAAAACCGGCACCGAAGTCGAGCAACTGGGCCAGCTCAACGGCAAGACGCTGACTGAAGGCGTCACCAAAGGCATGCCCAAGATCGTCACTGACATCGACGCCTGCGAAGTCATCCTGCAGCTGGCACCCGAAACCAACGGCCATGTCGCGGTGAAGGCTTGGGCAGCGCTGGGCAAACAGACCGGCCGCGACCACACGCACCTTGCGCTTTACCGCGAAGACGAAAAGATCCGCTACCGCGACGTGCAAGCTCAGCCGCGCAAGATCATCAGCAGTCCCACCTGGAGCGGCATCGAGAGCGAAACCGTCAGCTACAACGCCGGCTACACCAATGTGCATGAACTGATTCCATGGCGCACCCTGACGGGCCGCCAGCAGTTCTACCTCGATCACCCCTGGGTGATTGCCTTTGGCGAAGCCTTGAGCAGCTACCGCCCGCCGGTAGACCTGAAGACCACCGCCGGCATCCACAACATCAAGCCGAACGGGAACAAGGAGATCCTGCTCAATTTCATCACGCCGCACCAGAAGTGGGGCATCCACAGCACCTACAGCGACAACCTGATGATGCTGACGCTGAACCGCGGCGGCCCGGTGGTATGGCTGAGCGAGGACGACGCCAAGCGCAGCGGCATCGAGGACAACGACTGGGTCGAGGTCTTCAACATCAACGGCGCCATCGCCGCGCGTGCGGTGGTGAGCCAGCGGGTGAACCCCGGCATGCTGCTGATGTACCACGCGCAGGAAAAGATCATCAACACGCCCGGGTCACAGATCACCGGTGTGCGCGGTGGCATCCACAACAGCGTGACGCGCATCGTGCTCAAGCCCACCCACATGATCGGCGGCTACGCACAGTTCAGCTACGGCTTCAACTACTACGGAACCATCGGCACGAACCGGGATGAGTTCGTGGTCGTGCGCAAGATGGCCAAGGTCGACTGGCTCGACACCCCCGCCGATGACCACCTTGCAGAGGCTTTCCAAGGCCAAGGAGAGAACCCATGAAAATTCGCGCACAAGTCGGCATGGTGCTGAATCTGGACAAATGCATCGGCTGCCACACCTGCAGCGTGACCTGCAAGAACGTCTGGACCAGCCGCCCCGGCGTTGAGTACGCCTGGTTCAACAACGTCGAGACCAAGCCTGGCATCGGCTATCCCAAAGAATGGGAAAACCAGGACAAGTGGAACG
>CALRVU010000454.1:0-3658 GCA_943371685.1 Bordetella parapertussis
CGATCCAGTTGCATGGCGGCCGGCCAGGTGTTGACCAGCTTGTAGGGCGGTTGGCCGCCGTAAAGGTAGACGGTGGGCCCGCCGCCCGAGGCGCAGACGGTGGCGTTGGCACCCAGCACGGTGACACTGACCGGCGTGGCGCGGATCTCGTCGATCGGGCCGGACTCATTGCCGCCTCCGCCGCCGCATGCGGCAAGCAAGGCACTGGAGACCAGGACGAACAGGGGCAAGGGCAGGGTTGGCAGGCGCATGGTCAGGGGCTTCAGGCTGGAAACAGGACGGGGTGAACTTGGAAGGGAACCGGTGGCGGGCGGGATTGGGAAGGGGGGCATCAGGAATCCTCCGCGCGGGACTGCATCTCGACGATGGCAAAACTCTCGATCGGGATGCGGCCTTGCTGGTAATAGATCAGGCACTTCTGCACATCGGTCAGGCCATAGACCGAGTCGATCTTCTTCACATCGCCCCAGGCGCTGACACCGATGCTGCCGCCGCACATCAGGCGGCTCACCAGCCCGGCCATCAGCGGCACCTTGAGCTGGTAGCCATAGACCACCTTGACCTTGAGCAGGTTGGCGTCGCGGATGTGCATGCGCGAGTTGGCGCCGATGCCCAGGCCCCGCCACTCCAGGTTGTCGTTGGGGATGTACTTGACCTTCTTGACCGGGTCGGTCACGCCAAAGTCCTTGAACGCCGCACTGGTCGGGCTCAGGCGGGTCAGCTTGGCGCCCCAGGGCAGGGCCTGGTCGATCTGCGACAGCACATAGGCCTGGCCGATGCGGCTGGCGTCATTGGCGTCGGTGCTGTTCTGGAAGAACGGGATCATGGCCCGCTTGAGCTCGCTCTCCATCGCCCCCTGGCGGGCGTTGTGCAGCGCGCCAGCCCGGGCAGCCAGAAAGGTGGCGTGGTTCAGCGTGCTCTTGGCCATGTAGAGGAAACCCGCCTGGATCACGCACAGCACGAACAAAGCCGCCAGCGGAAACACCACCGCAAACTCCATCAGCGTGGCACCGGCCTGACGCCAGCGGCGGCTCGGGCGCGCACCGGAATTCATCGGCTTCAAAGGCATGGCAAGACCCTTCATCAAACGGCTGCCCGGGCGGGCCGCCAACGCGCCAACCCGGCAGAAAGCCAGGGCAGGAGCACCAGGAAAATCGACGTGATCTCGGCATGGCGCTCCGCCGGGGTGCGGGCCTCGCGCGGCTGCAAACGCCAGTGGATGAGCGTTGCCGCATCGACCGGCGCGGTCACCACCGGCGCCCCACCATCGGGGCTCACCAGCAGGCTGTGCTCGTCGCTCAACACCCGCAGCAGCGGCTTCTGAAACTCCAGGGCCCGCAGCCGGGCCAGGGCCTGCATCTGATGGCGGAACAAGGGGCTGGCCAGCCACTGCTCGTCGGACGGGTTGAGCAACCACTGCGCGCCTTGGGCCCGCTCCGCAGCGGTGATGTTCAAGCTCAGCTCATGGCAGACCAGCACCCCCAGCTCGCTGCCCTGCAGGTGCAGCGGTCGGGTCAGGGCGTCCGGGCCGGGCCGGTGCTGCAGCTTGGCCGACGCGAACACATGGCGCCACAACCAGGCCAACCCGGCGGGCCAGGGCAGGTACTCGCCTCCGGGCACCAAGCGCTGCTTGGCGGCCAGATCGCTGCGCCCTGGCGAAAACTGCCACAGCGCGGTGAAGCTCACCGGCTCGTCGCCGTCACGGCCCTGTGCAGGCATGCCGATCAGCAGATGCTGTTGCCTGGCTGCCAGCGCATCCAGCAGGTCAGCCCACACGCCCACCGCTGGCTGGGGTGGCGCCTCGGCCAGAAAGCCCTCGGCCGCCACCAGCACCGAGCCGGCCGGAGCCAGCGCCGAGGCCTCATGCAAACGTTCCAGACGGGCATCACGCTCGGCCAGGCTCCAGGCGGCGGACCCCTGCGGCGCCTGGACCGCGCGGAGCTGCAACAAGGGCCAAGCCTGCGCATCCGCCTCGGCGGTCGACGGCAGCGCGACGGCGGGCATGGCACCCAGCCCCCAGCCGGCCAGCACGGCGACCGGGATCAGCAGGGCCCGTGGCGCCAGCGCCAGCCAGGCGCACCACATGGACAGCATCAAGGCCACACCGGCCCCGCCCAGGCGCGGCAACCACGCTGGGGCACCCGGCAAGTCCACCGTCAGGCTGGCCAGCTGGGCATAGCCATGGCCCGTCCAGCCCCATTGCTTGAGCGCGTCCATCGCGGCCAGCGCCAGGCACAGCGCCACCACCGCCGCCATGTCAGCCGGCCCACGGCGAGCCAGCCAGCGGCGCGGCAACCACCAGCTGAACGTGGCCAAGCCACCATGCCACACCACCAGCACCGCCAGCACGGCCAGCCGCCACACGCCGGCCAGCGGATCCTCGGCCCGCACAGCATCGGCACTCCAGCCCATGCCGGCCACCGTCCAGCCTGCCACCCCCACCCACAGCAGCACAGCCTCCTGTCGCAAGCCATGGCGGCTGGCAACACGCTGGGCGGCAAACCACAGCAGCAGTCCCGCTGACGCCAAACAGACACCGCCGGCCCAGCCCATCGCCCAGCCGATCATCAGCCCGGCTGCAGCCGCAGCCCCGCACAGCAACCAGCGCTCCGCCCGCCGCCCGAGGGCAGCGTGAGTGAGGCGGCGCAAGCGCAACGCCAGGGGCGGCAAAGACAGGGTCATGGTCTGGCAACAAGCCCGCGGCACCACGCCGCAAAGCCTCAGCCGTCGGACTCTGAGGCCGACTAACCCCCCGGATAACCCCTAGGTCTGACGCTGTATCGACTCTTACCGATGGCGACACTTTCCCCCTAACAAAGGGGGTTTAGAGCTCTGTGCGGGTGGAAGCGTGTCCCGTATCGTGCGCTCGCAGCATCGGCAATGTCCGTGACAAAAGTCACACGTTGCGAGCCGCCAAACCGGCTTCGACCTCGGTTGGAGTCCATTCATCATGCTATAGAGGAGTTCCCCATGAAGCAGTTCAATGCACCTATCCGTCGCGTCCGTGGTCAGGGCATGACCGAGTACATCATCATCGTGGCGCTGATCGCCGTGGCAGCCATCGGCGTCTACAACCTGTTCGGCAAGACCATCCGCCAGCAGACCTCGGCGATGGCCCTGGGCCTGGCCGGCAACGCCGGTGAAGCCAACAACCAGGTCAAGGCCGCCGGCACCTCTGCCACCGCTGCGCAGACCGATGCCAACAACACGAAGAACCTGAGCGACTTCACCGAAAGCACGAAGAAGCAGTAAGCCACGGCTTCTGGCTCATGGCGGTGCGGCTCGCTGCACCGCCATCTTGTTCTCCGTTCAGGACACCTTCGGCATGCAGAACTTCCGCAGAGCGCAGCACGGCAAATCCCTGTCCCGCCCACGATCCGCACCCCGCCCGCTCGCCCAGCGTGGCCAGGCCCTGGTGTGGCTGCTCGGCACGCTGGCCGCCAGCGTGGCGGTGCTCTACGGCGTCTACAGCACCGGCCAGATCAGCGCGCAGAAGCAGCGCGTGATCAATGCCGCCGATACCGCAGCCCTGGCCGGCGCCACGGTCGAGGCCCGGGTGCTCAACCTGATGGCATACAACAACCGGGCCATGATCGCCAACGAGGTGTTCATGATCCAGACTGTGGCCATGCAGGGCTGGTTCCAGTACCTGAAGACC
>CALRVU010000455.1:0-3649 GCA_943371685.1 Bordetella parapertussis
GTGGTGGCCGGCGAGGTGCGCGCCCTGGCCCAGCGCACCACCGTGGCTGCCCGCGAGATCCGCGGTCTGATCCAGGCCTCGGTCGAGCAGGTGGCTGCCGGTGGCACCCAGACCGACAACGCCAGCGCTGCCATGAGCGAAGCCCAGGCCGCCGTCAATGAAGTGCACCAGTTCATCCAGCAGATCAGCCAGGGCATGCGCGAGCAGATGCTGGGCGTCACTCAGGTCAATCAGGCCGTGGCCGAAATGGACTCGCTGACCCAGCAGAACGCCGCCCTGGTCGAAGAGATCGCCGCCTCGGCCAGCGAGCTGCGCAAGCAGGCCGGCGAGGTGGCCGACTCGGTCAGCGTGTTCCAGCTGCGCGGCAGCGGCCCCAGTGCACCCACCGTCGACGCCGTCCAGCTGCGCAAGGCAGCCAAGCATGCCACCGCAGGCCCGGCGCCCGCCGGGACCGCCAAGACCTCGGCACCGCCCCGGCCAGCAGCCCCTGCCAGCGTGAAGCGCGCGCCGGTCCGTGCCCCAGCGCCAGCGCACAGCCGCACGCCGGTGGCTGCCGGCAGCGACGGCGACGGCGACTGGGACACCTTCTGATCCAGGCCCTGCCCTGCAGCGTCAAGCGGAAGCCACCATGCGCGTCAACTCACCTGTCACCCAGCGCGAGCACACCTTTGCGGCCGGAGACACCCTGGTCTCCTGCACCGACCTGCAAGGCCGCATCACCTACTGCAATGAGGCCTTCGTCCGTGTCAGTGGCTATGCTCGCCAAGAGTTGCAAGGGCAGCCCCACAACCTGATCCGCCATCCCGACATGCCGGAAGAGGCCTTTCGGGACATGTGGGACACGCTCAAGGGTGGACTGCCCTGGTCAGCCCTGGTCAAGAACCGGCGCAAGAACGGCGACCACTACTGGGTGATGGCCAATGTGACGCCCATCATGGACGCCGGCGGCGCGGTCACCGGCTACATGTCGGTGCGCACCGTGCCATCGGCGGAGGCCGCCCAGGCGGCTGAACAACTCTATGCCCGGATGCGCGAGGATGGCCGTTCGGGCCAACCTCGCATGCGCCTGCACCGCGGCCAGCTGCTGGAGAACGGCACGGCGGCCCGCCTGCGCCGCCTGCTGCGCCCGGGCTTGCAGGCCCAGGTGACGCTGATCAGTGGGGGTCTGGCGCTGGCCGGCCTGGCGGCAGGCCAGCTCGCAGGCCAGCACACCGGACTGCTGATCGGCGCCGGAGCGGTGCTGGCTGCGGGCGCTGCACTGGCCAGCTGGCACTTGCATCGCCTGACGATCCGGCCCTTGGTGCGCCTGGTCGGCTTTGCCAATCGCATGGCGGGTTGTGACCTGACGCTGAGCTTTGGCAGCGAACGACAAGATGAAGTCGGCTACCTGACCCGGGCTCTGGCCCAACTCAATGTCAACCTGATGTCGGTCGTGCGAGATGCGCGCGACGGCGTGGTGCAGATCCGGCAGGACACCCAGGTGATCGCCGAAGGCAATCAAGACCTCTCGGCCCGCACCGAGTCCCAGGCCAGCAACCTCGAACAGACCGCTTCTTCGATGGAGCAGATCACCAGCACGATTCGGCAAAGCACCGAGATGGCCGAGCAGGCAGCGACCCAAGCCGGCAGCGCCCGCGATGTGGCCCAGCGCAGCAGCCAGGCCGTGCAAGCCCTATCGGGCACCATGCACAGCATCAGCGAGGCCTCGCGCAAGATCAGCGAAATCATCCAGGTGGTCGACAGCATCGCCTTCCAGACCAACATCCTGGCCCTGAACGCGGCCGTGGAAGCCGCCCGCGCCGGTGAGCAAGGCCGCGGCTTTGCAGTGGTGGCCGGCGAGGTGCGCGCCCTGGCCCAGCGCACCACCGTGGCGGCGCGCGAGGTGCGCGGCCTGATCCAGGCCTCGGTTGATCAGGTGGCCGAGGGCAGCCAGCAAACCGACAGCGCCCGCCTCGCCATGGACGAGGCACAAGGCGCCGTGACCCAGGTCCACGACTTGATCCAGCAGATCAGCCAGGGCATGCGCGAGCAGATGCTCGGGGTCAGCCAGGTCAATCAGGCCGTCAACGAGATGGACAACCTGACGCAGAAGAATGCAGCGCTGGTAGAGGAAATCGCCGCTTCCGCATCGACGCTGCGCGAAAAATCAGCCCAGGTCGCCGATTCGGTCGGCGTGTTCCGGCTCAAGGGCCAGCACGCACCGAAGCCCGATGCGGTCGCCTTGCGCAAACAGGCCAAGGCCGAGCCAGCACGCGCCCTCAGCTGAACTCGCGTTCACGCAGCCACTTGGTGGCCACCCACTTCTCACCGCGGATCACCGGCGCGCCACCGTGCAAAGTCAGCGTGGCGGCCTCGGGCTGCGGATAGCTGAAGAACAAGGCATGGCCTTTCCGGGGCATCACCTCCAGGCCCACATCGGGGAACAAGGTGGCGCCACCCGCTTCAGGCGTGTTCAGGTAGATCAGCAAGGTCCCCACCCGCTGCCCGCCACGCGCCAGCACACTGGCCGACCCAGGCTGGGCCGGATCGAAATAGTCGTGGTGCGGCAGGTATTGCGCGCCGGGCCGGTAGCGCAGCACTTGCAAGCCCTCGCCGTGGCTGACCGGCCAGTGCAGCAGGTCGGCGATGCGCTGCTCGATGCGCAGGCACAGCGGGTTCTCGGCCCGGGCGAAAAACATGCCGTCGCTGGTGCGCGCGCCATTGACCTCGCTGCCGCCGGTCTCGCCCACCACCGTTTCGGAGCGGCTGAGACGGGGACCGGCCAGCGACATCAACTCATCGCACTCAGCATCCGACAGGAAGCCGGCCAATGACACCACCCGGGGCAGCGCCAGGCTGAACTGCAGTTGCACCACCTGCTCGCCGAGCTCGATCCGTGTGGCCCCGGGCGACACGACCGGCGCCGGGCCTGCCGGCGCTGCGACGGTCGCCATCGGCGCCGGCAGACCTGGCAAGGTCTGCGCCAGGGCCAGTCGCGCCGAGGCCTCATCCCAGCCGCTGGCGCGCATGGCGCGCAGCAGTTCCACCGGGCCGCAGCCGGCGGCCGCCTGCTCCAGCAGCCAGGCCGTGAGTGCCGGGCTCACCGGCGTGGCAGTGGAGGCACCCATCTCAAGCCACCTGTGTGCGCCGGAACACCCAGCGATCAGCCTGCGATGCAGCCGCAACAAAGGCATAACCATCGTCGTCAAAGGCCTGCAGCTGCACGGGCTGGTCCACCCGCTGTTGCACCGCAAACCGCGCCATCAGGCCACGGGCCCGCTTGGCGTAGAAGCTGATCACCTTCCAGGTGCCGCCGTGCCATTCCTCGAACACGCACTCGATCACCCGCGCCCGCAGCGCCTTGCGCCGTGCCGCCTTGAAATACTCTTGCGACGCCAGGTTGACGATGACCGGCGAGCGCTCGCGCGCCTGCCGGGCGTTCAGGTGCTCGGCCAGCCGGTCGCCCCAGTAGCCATACAGATCGGCCGCGCCCGGCGTGGCCAGCCGGGTGCCCATCTCCAGCCGGTAAGGCTGCAGCTTGTCCAGCGGTCGCAGTACGCCATACAGGCCCGACAGGATGGCCACATGCTTCTGGGCCCAGTCCAGTTCGTCGGTGCTCAGCGACTGGGCTTGCAAGCCCTCATAGACATCACCATTGAAGGCCAGCACG
>CALRVU010000456.1:0-3646 GCA_943371685.1 Bordetella parapertussis
CTGTTGTCTTTTTAAATTCTTTAAGGGGTAGTCGTAGTAGAGGTGTCCAGGTTCTGTGGACAAGTCACTTTTCTCTTTTCAGATCAACCAGTTGCAACACCGTCAACCCTGTGCAGCCCACCCTCTTTCACGCACTGGTCCGAATGCAACAAGTTTTCCAGACCGGTTTTGCCTGTGGACAAGTGGCTCATTGTTCAAAAGTTGTCCACAACTCTGTTCCTTGACGCCGGACCCTGCACTGAGGCATGGCGAGTCAGAGCGACAATTTCGGCATGAACTCCCCTGCTCCAGCGCTGTTGCACAGCGCCTTCTATGCCTTTGTCGACCTGCCAGATCCGGCAGGGGTGGTGGCCGAATTGCGGCGCATCAGTCAGGGCGTGCTCGGCAGCATCCTGGTGGCCACCGAGGGCGTGAACGGTGCCGTGGCCGGTCCGTCGGCTGAGGTGCAGGCCTTCGAGCAAGCGCTGCGCTCGCCAGGGTTCTGTGATGGCGTGTTCGCAGCGATGGTCTTCAAGCACAGCCAGGCCTTGACGCCACCGTTTGGCCGCATGGTGGTGAACCTCAAGCCCGAGATCGTGGCCCTGGGCAAGCCTGAGGTGCGTGCAGCAGCGCCCGATGCCAGCCACTTGAGCCCGCAAGCCTGGCGCGCCTTGTTGGCCGAGCCCGACGTGGTGCTGCTCGACAACCGCAACCGGTTTGAGCATCGCCTGGGCCATTTCGTCGGCACGCCCTCGCCACCGGTGGGCAACTTCCGCGAGTTTGCCGACCATGTCGAGGCCATGGCGCCGCAGTGGCGGGCGGAGCGGCGCAAGGTCGCCATGTATTGCACGGGCGGCATCCGCTGCGAGAAGACCGGCGCCTGGATGCAGTCCCTGGGACTGGAGACCTACCAGCTGCAGGGCGGCATCCTCAACTACTTTGCGCAGATGCCCGATGCCGAGCGTGACTGGGTTGGTGAGTGCTATGTGTTCGATCGCCGCGTCGCGCTGGACACCCACCTGAGCGAAACTGCCACCACCGCCGAGCAAGTCTATGACCCCAGCCAGCCCGATGAGGCTTGGCGCCTGGCGCGCGCCCGGCGGCTCGATCAGCTCGACGACGATCCCTCGACATGACCCGGCCCAAACCCGCATGGCGCCCTGCTCCGCGCCACGGCGTGCCCGGCAGCTGTGTGGCCATGCCGCATGGCGGCCGCTGGGCCACGGTGCGAGCCTTTCTGGCCGAGCGCCTGCCCGTGCTGGACGAGGCTGGCTGGGCTGACCGCCTGCTGCGTGGCGAGGTGCTGGGCCCGAGTGGTGAGGTCTTGGGCGTGGACGCGCGTTTTCAGCCCGCCCAGCTGCTCTGGTACTGGCGCGAGCCCGAGGCGGAGGCCGAGATTCCGTTCGAGGCGGAAGTGCTGTTCCAGGATGAGCACATCGTCGTGGCTGACAAGCCGCACTTTCTGCCCATGTCGCCGGTCGGCCGCTATGCCCGCTGGACCTTGCTGGCCCAGTTGCAGCGCCAGCTCGGTCTGGACACCCTGACCCCCATCCACCGGCTCGACCGCGAAACCGCCGGTGTGGTGGTGTTCTGCATCCAGCCGGCCACCCGCGCCGCTTACCAGGACCTGTTCCGCCAGCGCAGCGTGCACAAGCAGTACGAGGCCTTGGCGGATCACCGGCCCGAGCTGGACTGGCCACAGACCCGGCGCAGCCGCATCGTGCCCTCCGACCAGCACATGTTGATGCATGAGGTCGAGGGCGAGGCCAATGCGGAAACCTTGATCGAGTGGCTGGAAGCGCGCGATGGCATGGCGCGCTACCGCCTGACACCCCTGACCGGGCGCACCCACCAATTGCGGGTGCACATGAATGCCCTCGGTCTGCCCCTGCGCGGCGACAGCCTCTATCCGGTGATGCAGCCGGCGCCGGCGGTGGGTGCGGCCCCCGACTACAGCCAGCCCTTGCAATTGCTGGCCCGGTGCATTCGCTTCCAGGACCCGATCAGCGGTCTGGAGCGCTGTTTCGAGAGTCGGCGTCAACTGGACTGAAGCCGCAAGACCGACGAGGTCTTGTGCCAGCGCACGGAACAGACCTTGTCAAACCCCTAGAGTCAGGCCTGTTGTTTGTGAGCAGAATTAAACGCTTTATAGACATGCCGCCCAATCGTTGGGATCCCGCTCTGCGCAAGCGGGAAGACACGAACAAGATTCAGGAGACGAGATGCCTCGCTTGCAATCCTCACCCAAGTTGCCGGAGCTCCAGCTCTGGCAGCCGTCCGGCTGGCATGTGCTGACGCTGGAACTCTGGTCGGCAGATCAGGCGAACGATGGCCTGCCCGGCGCCGTGCCGGCACGGCCGCAGTGGGCGTACTTCTTGTGGGCTGACCCTGTGGATGACCTGCGCCATGAGCCACCCACCGAATGGGGCGTGGCCGAGGGCGAGCCCGGTTCGGTGATCCGCGGCCATGTCGGCAAGACGCCGGTGCGTTTCATCGAGCCCGGCGATGTCGATGTGCCAGTCTTGCTGCGCATGTTGAGGGTCATCGGCGATGTGCCGGACTGGCTGCAGCATGCGCTCGACGAACAAGCCCGTGACGCGCGGGCCCGTGAGCGCGCGCTGGAGCGCCAGGCGCCGGCGTTCTGCCACTTTCTGCAGCGCCTGATCGGCCCGTCGCTGCACTGATGCTGCGGGCCCCGGGCCAGACCCCGGGGGAACATCGCTCAGGCCTGCTTGGCCAGCAGGGCTTTCAGCTGGGCCAGGCGCGGTGTCACCACGGGCACCGTCAACATCGTGCTGGCCACGGCCATCAGCAGCAAGGCAGTGAAGGTGTCGCTGGTGATGATCTGCTTGTCGAGCAGCACATTGGCGAAGATGATCATGATCAAGGCCTTGGTCTGAAGCAGCCAGCCGATCAAGCCGGCTTCGCCCTTTTGCCAGCCCAGCCAGCGTCCGGCCAGGTAAGTGCCCAGCAGCTTGCCTGACACGGCAGCCACCAGCAGCGCTGCCGCCACCGCAAACACGGCGGCGCCGCCCACGCCCCATTGCGTGCGCAAGCCCGTGCTCAGGAAGAACACCGGCATCACCACCAGCAGCACATGGTGGCGCAACAAGTCCATCTGTTCCTGGTCAAACCACTCTGCGTCCATCACCACGCCGGCCAGGAACGCACCGACCATGAAGTGCAGGCCGCACCAGTCCGCACCAAAGCTGCACACCGCCAGCCAGATCAGACCGATGGTCCACCGGTCGCGCTCGGTCACCAACTGCATCAGCCGGCGCAGACCCCAGCTCAGCGCAGCGAAAGCCAGCAGGAAGATCAGCTGCTTGCCCACCCGCTGCCAGTCCATCAGGATCAAGGCCAGCACGCCCCAGATGGCGATGTCATCGAGGCTGGCATAGCGCAGGATCCGCTGACCCAGGGGCTGGCGCAGGATCGCCATCTTTTCCATGAACAGGATCAGGATGGGCAAGGCGGTGACCGCGCATGACATGCCGATGCCCAGCACAAACTGCCAGGACAAGGCCTGGGCACCCAGCCAGCCGTCCTGGCCGAGCATGATCAAGCCCACCGCGCTGCCAAACACCAGCGGCACACTCAAGGCCAGCCCGGCGGTGATGCCGCTCTCGCGCCGGTGTGCCCAGGCCTGGCGCAAGTCCAGCTCGAT
>CALRVU010000457.1:0-3643 GCA_943371685.1 Bordetella parapertussis
GTTCGGCCGGCCATCGAGCAGGCCAGTTGTGGCTGGGTGTTCAGGCCCCTGGACAGCGACGCCATGCAGGCCGCCGCGCAACTGCTGATCGGGGAACACGACTTCAGCTCGTTTCGCTCAGCCGATTGCCAGGCCTTGTCGCCCGTGAAGCAAATGCGCGAGATCCGCATCAGTCGCCATGGTGCCTATTGGCGCTTCGACTTCGAGGCATCGGCTTTCCTGCATCACATGGTGCGCAACCTGATGGGTTGCCTGGTGGCCGTGGGCAATGGAACGCGCTCGGTGGCCTGGATGGGCGAGGTGCTCGCGGCCCGCAGCCGGGCGGTCGCTGCGCCCACGTTTGCGGCCCAGGGCCTGTACTTTGTCGGGCCGCTCTACGACGCCGAACTCGGCTTGCCGCAGCAGACGGCGGCGATGGACTGGTTGCTCTGAATCGAAAGAAGATCCCATGACGCGCATCAAGATCTGTGGCTTGACCCGGGAGGCTGATGTGGACGCGGCGGTGCAGGCCGGTGCTGACGCCATCGGGCTGGTCATGTACGCAGCCAGTCCGCGTGCCGTGACGGCCGAGCGCGCCCGGGTGCTCGCGCGGCGGCTGCCTCCCTTCGTCACGCCGGTGCTGCTGTTCGTCAACCCCACACCCGCCGAACTTGAACGCGCATTGCAGGCCGTGCCTGACGCCTTGCTGCAGTTCCATGGGGATGAGTCACCCGGAGATTGCGTCCGGTCTGGCCGACCGTTCCTGAGGGCTGCCCGGATGGCGCCGGGTTTCGATTTGCTAGACTTCGCCCTGCGCCATCCCGACGCTCAAGCAATTCTGCTGGACGCTCATGTCGAGGGCTACGGGGGCGGTGGAAAGGCGTTCGATTGGTCACTCATACCCGCAAACGTGCCCCGTCCGGTCGTTTTGTCTGGTGGGTTGAATCCTGCAAATGTCACCGATGGGATGCTCGCCGTCCGGCCTTGGGCCGTTGACGTGAGCTCCGGCGTGGAGTCGGCCAAAGGCATCAAGGATGCCGGCCTGATGCGCCGTTTTTGCGATGCCGTGCGCGATGCGGATGCCCGCATGGCCGTCGCCGAGAACTGAATTCCCAGAGGAACTTTTCCATGTTTTTGTACGATCAACCCGATGCCACGGGGCATTTCGGCCCTTATGGCGGCAGTTTCGTGTCCGAGACGCTGGTCCATGCGCTCGATGAGCTCAAGGACGCCTATGAGCACTACCGCAAGGATCCGGCCTTCATGGCCGAGTACCGGCGTGAGCTGGCCCATTTCGTCGGCCGCCCGAGCCCGATCTATCACGCCGATCGCCTCAGCCGCGAGATCGGTGGCGCCCAGATCTTTCTGAAGCGCGAGGATCTGAACCACACCGGCGCGCACAAGGTCAACAACACCATCGGCCAGGCACTGCTGGCCAAGCGCATGGGCAAGCCCCGCGTCATCGCCGAGACCGGCGCCGGCCAGCATGGCGTGGCCACTGCCACGATCTGCGCGCGCTACGGTCTGGAGTGCGTGGTCTACATGGGCTCGGAGGACGTCAAGCGCCAGAGCCCCAATGTCTATCGCATGCACCTGCTGGGCGCCAGGGTGGTGCCGGTGGAGTCGGGCAGCAAGACGCTCAAGGATGCGCTCAATGAAGCGCTGCGCGACTGGGTGACCAACGTCGAGAACACCTTCTACATCATCGGTACGGTGGCCGGCCCGGCGCCTTATCCAGCGATGGTCCGTGACTTCCAGCGCGTCATCGGTGATGAATGCCTGGTGCAGATGCCTGACATGCTCGGCCGCGCCGAGGCGCAGCCCGACGCCGTGATTGCCTGCGTGGGCGGTGGCAGCAATGCCATGGGCATCTTCTATCCCTACATTCCGCACGAGGGCGTGCGCCTGATCGGCGTCGAGGCCGCCGGCCTGGGGCTGGACAGCGGCAAGCATGCGGCCAGCATCTCGGCCGGTTCGCCCGGTGTGCTGCACGGCAACCGCACCTACCTGCTGCAGGACGAGAACGGCCAGATCACCGAGACCCATTCGGTGTCGGCGGGACTGGACTATCCCGGCGTCGGCCCGGAGCACGCCTGGCTGCATGACATCGGCCGGGCCGAATACGTGGGCATCACCGATGATGAAGCGCTGTCCGCCTTCCATCGCCTGTGTCGCACCGAGGGCATCATCCCGGCCCTGGAGTCCAGCCATGCGGTGGCCCATGCGATGAAGATGGCCGCCACCATGCGGCCCGATCAGAGTCTGCTGGTCAATTTGTCCGGGCGGGGTGACAAGGACATCGGCACCGTGGCCGATCTGTCCGGCGCTGAGTTCTTCTGCCGGCCCTCCTGCAAGGGGCAGTCGGTCAAAGGCGGCACTGAACACACGATCAGCCTGCAACGCCAGCAAGGAGTCGCGCCATGAGCCGCATTGCTGCCACATTCGCTGCCCTGCAGCAGTCGGGTCGCAAAGCGCTGATCCCCTATGTCTGCGCTGGGGACCCCTTTCCAGATCGCACCGTCGAGGTGATGCTGGCCCTGGCCGATGGCGGTGCCGATGTGATCGAGCTTGGCGTGCCGTTCTCTGATCCGATGGCCGACGGCCCGGTGATCCAGAAGGCCGCCGAACGGGCCCTGGCGCAGGGCATCGGCATGGCCCAAGTGCTGGACTTCGTGCGCCAGTTCCGTCTGGGCAACCAGACCACGCCGGTGGTGCTGATGGGCTATGCCAATCCGGTCGAGCGCTATGACCAGCGCCATGGCCCGCTGCGTTTCGTCAAGGATGCGGCCGAAGCCGGTGTGGACGGCGTGCTGATCGTGGACTACCCGCCCGAGGAGTGCGTGGAGTTTTCCGCGACGCTCAAGGCCCATGGTCTCGACCTGATCTTCCTGTTGGCCCCGACCTCGACCGAACAGCGCATGCGGCAGGTCGGCGAAATCGCCACGGGCTATGTCTACTATGTGTCACTCAAGGGCGTGACCGGAGCAGGCAATCTGGATGTGGCGGCGGTGGCAGAGGCAGTTCCGCGCATCCGTCAGCATGTCAAGGTGCCGGTGGGGGTGGGTTTCGGCATCCGGGATGCCGCCTCCGCCAGCGCAGTGGGTCGCGTTTCTGACGGTGTGGTGATAGGCTCGCGCCTGATCCAGATTCTGGAAGACCAGACACGCGACAGTGCGCCCGAAGCGGCTCGGCAGTTCATGGCCGAGATCCGCAGCGCGCTGGATGCGCTATAAACCGCTATTGATGATCGTTGAGGAGGTTTGATCCATGAGCTGGCTTGAAAAACTGCTGCCACCGAAGATTCAGCACACCGACCCGAGCGAGCGCCGCTCGGTGCCGGAGGGCTTGTGGATCAAATGTCCATCGTGCGAGTCGGTTCTCTACAAGACTGACCTGGAGCAGAACAGCAATGTCTGCCCCAAGTGCAGTCATCATCACCGCATCGGCGCGCGGGCCCGGCTGGATGCCTTCCTGGATGCCGAAGGTCGCTACGAGATCGGCCATGAAGTCTTGCCGGTCGACGCCTTGAAGTTCAAGGACAGCAAGAAGTACCCAGAGCGGCTCAAGAGCGCGCTGGAAGCCACCGGTGAGACCGATGCGCTGGTGGTGATCGGCGGCTCGGTGATGAGCGTGCCCGCAGTGGTGGCGTGTTTCGAGTTCGACT
>CALRVU010000458.1:0-3639 GCA_943371685.1 Bordetella parapertussis
CTTCGACCGCCGTCAGCACGACCGAAGCAGCGCCTTGGCTGATGCGGACTTGCGAGCCGGCATTCAGCCCCAGTCGCTTCCACAGCACACTGGGCAGGCTCGCCACCGGGCTGCGTGCATCAGCGCTCAGCTGCAAGGAGGTGGCGCGACGAACGAGGCTGTCGGTGCAATAGATCGGCACGTCGGCAATGCGCTCGAAACCGTTGCCGGTGGATGCCGCCGCGACCGAAACGGCCACATTGCTTCGGTTGCTCAAGCGTGCAGGGAGTGCAGAGACATCTCCGAGGGCCTCTGCACGAACCTCTTCCACGGACTCGTGTTCAAAGCCGCTCAGGCCGAGCAGGTTGCCGAGCACGCGCAGGACCTTCCAGGCGGGGCGACTGTCGCCCAGGGCCTTGACCACGCCGTGAAAGCTCTGCAGACGGCCTTCGGCATTGACGAAGCTGCCGCCCGTTTCGGTGAAGGGTGCGATCGGCAACAAGACATCCGCGTTCTCGACGCGAGCGTTCTTGAATGCCGTCAGGGCCACCACCAGACCTGACGCCTGAAGCGCGGCTTGCGCCGCCGCTCCATCGGCCGCATCCAGCACTGGCTCGGTGTTGAGCAGCAACAGGGCCTTCATGGGCTGACTCAGCATCTGACCGGCATTCAGCCCGCCCAGACCCGGCGTGGCACCCACCAGCTGAGCGCCGACGGTGTTGGCAGCCTCTCCGAGGTAACCGACCACGGCGCCGGTATGCTCGGCAATCCATTGGGCCATGGCCAGAAGTGCCGAGGCCTGCGGATGCTGCGCGGCTGCATTGCCCAGCAGAATGGCCTTCTGGGATCCGGTCATCAGCGCCTTGGCAGCCGCCGCGGCGGCCGGAGACACCATGGCCACAGCGGGTGCCTGGACCTGATGGGCTGCGGCGACATAGCCAGCGACGTCGGCAAGGGCCTGAACCCAGCCACTTGCATCAGCCGTGATGCGGCCCGCCAGCGGCATCGCCCAGTCATCGTGGACTGCGCTGAGGCTGTGAACCTGTGCGCCATGACGAACGGCTTGGCGCAGACGTTGCGCGAAAAGCGGGTGGTCCTTGCGCAGGAAGGACCCGACGACCAGCGCACGGTCGAGCGTCGACAGGGCGGAAATCGGCATGCCCAGCCAGCGTGCACCCTCGCCTGCCGTGAAGTCGGCGTGACGCAGGCGATGGTCAACGCTCTGGCTGCCCAGGCCGCGAACCAGCTTGGCCAGCAGATGCAGTTCTTCGACCGTGCTGTGGGCCGAGCCCAGCGCACCGATGCCGGCCGTACCAAACTCTGCCTTGACACGCTTGAGACCGTCGGCCACATAGCCCAGGGCCGTGTTCCAGTCGACGTTGATCCACTCACCGCCCTGCTTGATCATGGGCGATGTGAGCCGCTGTTCGCCGCTCAATGCCTCGTAGCTGAAGCGGTCGCGATCGGCCAGCCAGCATTCGTTGACCGCTTCGTTCTCGAGCGGAACCACGCGCAGCACTTGGTTGTTCTTGACCTGGACGATCAGGTTGGCGCCGGTTGAATCGTGCGGGCTGACGCTCTTGCGGCGCGACAGCTCCCAGGTGCGGGCGCTGTAGCGGAAAGGCTTGCTGGTCAACGCGCCCACCGGGCAGATGTCGATCATGTTGCCCGAGAGCTCGGAATCAATGGTCTCACCCACCACCGTGGTGATCTCGGAATGCTCGCCGCGATGGATCATCCCCAGCTCCATCACGCCAGCCACCTCTTGGCCGAAGCGCACGCAGCGGGTGCAATGGATGCAACGGCTCATTTCCTGCATCGAGATCAGCGGGCCGACTTCCTTGTGGAAGACGACGCGCTTTTCTTCTTCGTAGCGCGAGGAAGATCCGCCGTAGCCCACCGCCAGGTCTTGCAACTGGCATTCACCACCCTGGTCGCAGATCGGGCAGTCCAGCGGATGGTTGATGAGCAGGAACTCCATCACCGACTGCTGAGCCTTCAGCGCCTTGGGGCTGCGGGTGTGCACCACCATGCCCTGGGTCACGGGCGTGGCGCAGGCCGGCATGGGCTTTGGTGCCTTCTCGACCTCGACCAGGCACATGCGGCAATTGGCCGCGATGGAGAGTTTCTTGTGATAGCAGAAATGGGGGATGTAGGTGCCAGCGGCCTCAGCGGCGTGCATCACCACGCTGCCTTCCAGGACCGAGACCTTCTTGCCGTCGAGTTCGATTTCCAACATTTTTTGCTGCCCGCTTAGACGTACGGCTCGACCACGCAGGTCTTGTGTTCCAGGTGGTGCACGAATTCCTCGCGGAAGTGCTTGAGCATGCCGCGCACCGGCATGGCTGCTGCATCACCCAGGGCGCAGATGGTGCGGCCCATGATGTTTTCAGCCACGTTGTCGAGCAGTGCCAGATCGTCGGCACGGCCTTCGCCATGCTCCAGACGATGAACCAGCCGGTACAGCCAGCCCGTTCCCTCGCGGCACGGCGTGCACTGACCGCAGGACTCGTGAGCGTAGAAATAGGAAAGGCGCTCCAGGCTCTTGACCATGCAGCGGGTCTCGTCCATGACGATCACGGCGCCCGATCCCAGCATGGAGCCTGCCTTGCTGATGGAGTCATAGTCCATGGTGCATTCCATCATCACCGCAGCCGGCAGCACCGGTGCTGACGATCCACCGGGGATGACGGCCTTGAGCTTCTTGCCGCCCTTGACGCCGCCAGCGAGCTCCAGCAATTTGGCGAACGGCGTGCCCATCGGCACTTCGTAATTGCCCGGGCGCTCGACGTCACCGACCATCGAGAAGATCTTGGTGCCGCCGTTGTTGGGCTTGCCGCACTCGAGGTAGGCTTGGCCACCGTTGCGGATGATCCACGGCACGGCGGCAAAGGTTTCGGTGTTGTTGATGGTCGTCGGCTTGCCGTACAGACCAAAGCTGGCCGGGAACGGCGGCTTGAAGCGGGGTTGACCCTTTTTGCCTTCGAGTGACTCCAGCAAAGCGGTTTCTTCGCCGCAGATGTAGGCGCCAAACCCGTGGAAGGCATGCAGCTGGAAGCTGTGCGTGCTGCCCAGGATCCGGTCGCCCAGATAGCCAGCGGCGCGCGCCTCTTCCAGCGCTTCCTCGAAACGTTCGTAGGTGCCGAAGATCTCGCCGTGGATGTAGTTGTAGCCGACCGAGATGCCCATCGCGTAGGCAGCGATGATCATGCCCTCGATGACGATGTGCGGGTTGTACTGCAGGATGTCGCGATCCTTGCAGGTGCCCGGCTCGCCCTCGTCCGAGTTGCAGACCAGGTACTTCTGGCCCGGAAAGGCCCGGGGCATGAAGCTCCACTTCAGTCCGGTCGGGAAACCTGCGCCGCCCCGACCCCGCAGACCGGAAGCCTTGACCTCGGCGATCACCTGATCCTGGCTCAAACCTTCAGCGCCATTGACGCCCAGGATCTTGCGCAGGGCCTGGTAGCCACCGCGTGCCTCATAGTCTGCCAGGCGCCAATTGCTGCCGTTCAGGTCGGCATAGATCTGCGCACCGATGTGACGGCCGTGGAAGCAGGTGTCCGTGCCCGCGGTCTGGAAACGTGAAAGATCAAGTGCCATGGCTCAGGCTGCCTTTCCTGCGTCGACGCGGATCAGATCGATCAATTCATCGAGATTCTG
>CALRVU010000459.1:0-3638 GCA_943371685.1 Bordetella parapertussis
GCTGGTTTCGAGTCCGGCACCTGGCAGGGTGTGCTGGTGCCGGCCGGCACGCCGCCTGCGGTGGTCAATCGCCTGTCGGCCGAGCTGACCCGCATCATTCGCTCGCCCGAGGTGCGCAGTCGCCTCATCGCCCAGGGCGCCGAGGTCTATACCCAGACGCCGGCCGAGTTCAGCGACTTCTACGGGCGCGAACGCGCCAAGTGGGCGGCGGTCGTCAAGCAAGGCGGCATCAAGCTCGATTGATGCCACGCCCGATGGGCCTCGGACCTGTCCCCCATTCCTGCGACCTCCCTCGAATCTCACCATGTCTGCACCCACCGACCGCATTGCCCGCATCGCCCTGTCGTCCTGCTATCTGCCACTGGCTCATCCGATCAGCGATGCCAAGGTGCTGACCGGCCGGCAGAAGCCGATGACCGAGATCGCGATGCTGTTCGCCGAGATCGAGACCGAGGAGGGTCATCAGGGCCTGGGCTTCAGCTATGCCAAGCGGGCCGGCGGTCCGGGCCAGTTTGCCCACGCCCGCGAGATCGCGCCGGCGCTGATCGGCGAAGACCCGAGCGACATCGCCCGGCTCTGGGACAAGCTGTGCTGGACCGGCGCTTCGGTGGGCCGCAGCGGCATGGCCACCCAGGCCATCGGCGCATTTGACGTGGCGCTGTGGGACCTGAAGGCCCGGCGGGCCGGGCTGTCGCTGGCCAAGCTGCTGGGCGCCCACCGCGACACCGTGGCCTGCTACAACACCTCGGGCGGCTTTCTGCACACGCCGCTCGATCAGCTGCTGGTCAATGCCCAGGCGTCGCGGGCGCGCGGCATCGGCGGCATCAAGCTCAAGGTCGGCCAGCCCGACCGGGCGCTCGACATCCGCCGGGTGGCTGCCGTGCGCGAGGCCCTGGGCGACGCCGCGCCGCTGATGGTGGACGCCAACCAGCAATGGGACCGGCCCACCGCCCAGCGCATGTGCCGCACCTTCGAGGACTTCAACCTGGTCTGGATCGAGGAGCCACTGGACGCCTACGACCACGAGGGCCACGCCGCGCTGGCTGCGCAGTTCGACACCCCGATCGCCACCGGCGAGATGCTGACCAGCGCGGCCGAGCACTGGGACCTGATCCGCCACTGTGCGGCCGACTACCTGATGCCCGACGGCCCGCGGGTGGGCGGCATCACGCCCTTCCTGAAGGTGGCGGCGCTGGCTGATCATGCCGGCCTGATGCTGGCGCCGCACTTTGCGATGGAGTTGCATGTGCACCTGGCGGCCGCCTACCCGCGCGAGCCCTGGGTCGAGCATTTCGAGTGGCTGGAGCCCTTGTTCAATGAGCGCATCGAGATCGCCGACGGCCGCATGCGGGTGCCCACCCGGCCGGGTCTGGGCCTGAGCCTGACCGAGCAGGCCCGCGCCTGGACCCGCGAACGGGCGGTGATCACCCTGTGAGCGATGGCGGGCGGCCATGGACAATCAAGGCCCCACCCGCCCCCATCGTTCGCGCTGAAACCGCCCTCAAGCTGCCATGAACTCCGAGTCGCCATCCCGCCGCAAGCCCCGCAGTCTGGCCCTGGACCTGGTGGAAGCCATTGCCGAGCGCATCCGCAGTGGCGCGCTGGCCGTGGGTGACAAGCTGCCCACCGAGGCGGCGATCATGGCCGAGTTCGGGGTCAGCCGCACGGTGGTGCGCGAGGGCTTGTCCAAGCTGCAGGCCGGTGGTCTGGTGGCCACCCGGCACGGCATCGGCACCTTTGTGCGCGGCCTGGGTGACGCGCCGGGTTTCCGCATCGCGCCCGAACAACTGGGCACGCTGCGCGATGTGGTGGCGGTGCTGGAGCTGCGCATCGGCATCGAGACCGAGGCCGCCGCGCTGGCCGCCAGCCGCCGCACGGATGCCAATCTGGCTGCCCTGCGGCTGGCCCTGGACGAGCTGGGCCAGGCGCTGGAGCAGGGCCGCAGCGCCGTGGCAGCCGACTTCCAGTTCCATCTGGAGATTGCCCGTGCCACCCAGAACAGTCATTACACCGAGCTGATGGCCACGCTGGGCCGCACCATCATCCCGCGGGCCCGGCTGGAGCCGGGCGAGGCCCTGGACGAAGAGGGTCGCATCTACCTGCGCCGGATCAATGGCGAGCACGAGGGCATTCTGGACGCCATCGCCAGCCAGGACTCCGACGCCGCCCGCGCCGCCATGCGCACCCACCTGGTCAACAGCCGTGAGCGGCGCCGCCGCGCCGAGCTGGGCCTGGGCTGAGCGCTGGGCGGGCCTGAATCCCGCGGCCGCCGGCCGCTTTGCGCTACCGGAGTTGCCTTGAGTTCATCCCCCCGTCCCGCCCCTCGACTTTTGCAGACCGGGCCGCTCGTGCCCTCGCTGGCCGAGCCGCTGAACGCGCGCTACACGGTGGAACGGCTGTTTGATCACCCCGATCCGCTGGCCTGGCTGCGCGCTGAGGGTGCCCGCTTTGACGGCATAGCCTGCTCGGCCGGGCTGGGCTTTTCAGCAGATCTGCTGCCCTTGCTGCCGGCACTGCAGGTGGTGTCCAGCTACGGCGTGGGCCTGGACAAGATCCCGCAAGACGCGCTGCGTGCGCGCGACATCCCCCTGGCCACCACCGGCGGCGTGCTGGACGATTGCGTGGCTGACGCCGCCTGGGCGCTGTTGATGGCGCTGGGAAGGCGGGTGGTGGAGGCCGACGCCTATGTGCGCAGCGGCCAGTGGGCGCAAGACGGCTTGAACCAGTTTCCGCTGGGCCGGCGCATCAGCGGGGCGCGACTGGGCGTGGTCGGCCTGGGCCGCATCGGCCAGGTGGTGGCCCGGCGGGCGGCCGGTTTTGACATGCGCGTGGCCTATCACAGCCGTCGCCCTGTGGCCGGTGTGCCCTGGCGCCACGAGCCCGACCTGTGCGCGCTGGCCCGCGACAGCGATTTTCTGGTGCTGATCACCGCCGGCGGCGAAGCCACCCGGCACCTGGTCAATGCCCAGGTGCTGGAGGCGCTGGGCCCGCGCGGCTACCTCATCAATGTGGCGCGCGGCAGCGTGGTCGACGAGGCGGCGCTGCTGCAGGCCTTGGCGTCCGGCCAGATCGCCGGCGCCGGGCTGGACGTGTTTGACAATGAGCCGGCCATCTCGGCGGCCATGCGGGCCGCACCACGAACCCTCCTGATGCCCCACATCGCCAGCGCCACCGAGGAGACCCGCCAGGCCATGGCCCAGCGGGTGATCGACAACCTCGATGCCTGGTTCGAGCGCGGCGAGCTGGTGTCGCCTGCGCTCTGAGGTGCTTTGAGGCGCGCTGAGACAAGCTGAGGCCCCTGCGGGCCCCACAGTGTTTCAGGCAGGCCGGCCGGCGCGGGCGGTCAACCAGGCCGGTGCATCTTGCAGGGCCACCGGCCGCAGGAAGCGGGCCAGTGCGGCATCGCCCACCGAGGTCGTCATCGGCTGGGTGCTCGACGGCCACGGTCCGCCGTGCTGCTGCGCGGCATTGACGGCCACGCCGGTGGGCACGCCGGCAAACAAGACCCGGCCGGCAATCGCCATCGCGGCCCGCACCAGGGCGTGGCTGTCATCGCTTTCCACCTCGGCGCCCCACAGGGTCACGGTCAGGCTGCCGCCCACCGCTTGCAGCACCTGCACGGCCTGCGCCACCGAGGC
>CALRVU010000460.1:0-3635 GCA_943371685.1 Bordetella parapertussis
CGCCTGGCGCTTTGAGGCCTGGTCCAGTGCCTTGCGCGTGGCGGCCAGTTCGTCCCGCAAGGCGGTCAGCTCGTCGCGCACGCCGCCCATCTCGCGGCGCATGTCGCGCAGGATCTCGCGCTCGATCCGCCGCTCCTCGGTCTCGACCCAGCTGGTGGCAATCGCCGCCGTGACCAGGGTCAGCACACCAAAACCCAGCAGCACCACGAACACGGCAAAGATCTTGGAGGCCGGCGTGGTCGGCACCACATCGCCAAAGCCCACGGTGGCCGCCGTGGTGAAGGCCAGCCACAGGCCTTCGGACAAGGTTGGCGTGGTCGGCTCCAGCCACCAGAAACCCATGCCGCAGGCCAGCAGCACCACCAATGCCGTGCTCAGCAGGTAGGTGAGCCCGCCGCGGGTGATCAGGTGCTGGGTGGCCCAGAGCATGCGCAGCAGGCTGAGGAACGCCACGCCCAGCCGCATGGCCAGCGCCAGGCCGGAGCCCTGGCTGCCGGGCAGCAGGGCAGCCGCCACCAGACCCAGGATCAGCATCAGGTCGGTCGGGTTGTGCAGCACATGGCGCCAAGGGTCGCGGCACAGCCAGGCGACATGCAGCAGGCTGGTGGCCAGCACGAGGGCCGCCGCCAGGTACACGCCGTCGGCCATCGGGTTGGCCGAGGGCTGCAGCAGTTCGGCATAGAAGGCCGGAATGGTGGCCAGCAGGATCAACAGGCTGGGCCAGCGCCAGAGCCGCTCTGCACGGCGCGCGCGCTGCTCGTCGTGGGGCACCGGGGCCAAGCCCCAGGCGGCCACGCGCTGCACAAAACTGTGGCTCTCCAAGGGCGGTCGGTTCATGCCCTCAGCCTAGGCAAGGCCGGCGCTCGCGGGCTTGATCCGCATCAAGCCTGGGCGCCGTCGATCCGCCTCGAGCTCAAAGGATGTAGCGCGACAGGTCTTCGTTGCGGGCCAGCGCACCGAGCTTGGCATTGACGGTGGCACCATCGAGGCGCAGCGTCTGACCGGACAGTTCGGGTGCGTCAAAGCTGATGCCGTCCAGCAGCTTCTCCATCACCGTGGCCAATCGGCGCGCACCGATGTTCTCGGTGCGTTCATTCACCTCGCAGGCCACCTCGGCAAGCCGGCGCACGCCGTCGGGGCTGATCTCCAGTGTCACGCCCTCGGTGGCCAGCAGGGCCTGGTACTGGCGGATCAGGTTGGCATGGGTGCTGCCCAGGATGGCTTCAAAGTCATCCACGGTCAGCGCCTGCAACTCGACCCGGATCGGGAAGCGGCCCTGCAGTTCGGGAATCAGGTCGCTGGGTTTGGCCAGGTGGAAGGCGCCCGAAGCAATGAACAGCATGTGGTCGGTGCGAACCATGCCGTGCTTGGTGCTCACCGTCGTGCCCTCGACCAGGGGCAGCAGATCGCGCTGCACGCCCTGGCGCGACACATCGGCGCCCTGGGTCGAGCCGCGTGCCGCCACCTTGTCGATCTCGTCGATGAAGACGATGCCGTTCTGCTCGGCGTTGTGGACCGCCTTGCTGCGGATCTCTTCCTCATTGACCAGCTTGCCGGCTTCTTCCTCGGTCAAGGCCTTCAGCGCTTCGCCGATGGTCAGCTTGCGCCTGGTTTTGCGCGCACCGCCCATCTGCGAGAACATGCCCTTCAATTGCTCGGCCATGTCTTCCATGCCGGGCGGGGTCATGATGTCGAGCTTCTGGCTGGTTTCGGCCAGCTCGAGCTCGATTTCCTTGTCCGACAGGCTGCCCTCGCGCAGGCGCTTGCGCATCACCTGGCGGGCGGTGTTGTCGGCCGGCGGGTTGGTGGCCGCCAAGCCGAACTCGGCGCCGCTGCTGCGCGGTGGTGGCACCAGGATGTCGAGCACCCGATCCTCGGCGGCGTCCTCGGCGCGGGCCTGGGCCCGCTTCAGGGCGGCTTCGCGCTCCTGCTTGACCGAGATCTCGATCAGGTCGCGGACGATGGTGTCCACGTCCTTGCCCACATAGCCCACCTCGGTGAACTTGGTGGCCTCGACCTTGATGAAGGGGGCATCGGCCAGCTTGGCCAGGCGGCGGGCGATCTCCGTCTTGCCCACGCCGGTCGGGCCGATCATCAGGATGTTCTTGGGCGTGATCTCGGTGCGCAGCTTGGTGTCCACCTGCTGGCGCCGCCAGCGGTTGCGCAGGGCAATGGCCACCGCGCGCTTGGCACCCTGCTGGCCGACGATGTGGCGGTCCAGCTCCGAGACGATCTCGCGAGGCGTCATGCTCATGATGTCTGCCCCTCGTCCGATGAAAGCATCGTCCGATCCCCCGGGGGGATGTGGGCCGGCTTGGGAGCGGCCCGGCGCTCGGCCCACCTCGCGACTGCAGGGCGTGTGTTCATTCCAGCACCTCGATGGTGTGCGACTGATTGGTATAGATGCAGATGTCGCCGGCAATCTCGAGCGACTTCTTGACCACCTCGGCGGCGCTGAGCTCGGTGTGGGCGATCAAGGCGCGAGCGGCGGCCTGGGCATAGGCGCCGCCGGAGCCGATGGCCACCAGGCCGTATTCGGGCTCCAGCACATCGCCATTGCCGGTGATGATCAGCGAGGCCTCGCGGTCGGCCACGGCCAGCATGGCTTCGAGGTTGCGCAGGACCTTGTCCGTGCGCCAGTCGCGCGTCAGCTCGATGGCTGCGCGCACCAGATGCCCTGAGTGCTTTTCCAGCTTGGCCTCGAAGCGCTCGAACAGGGTGAAGGCGTCGGCGGTGGCGCCGGCAAAGCCGGCCAGCACCTTGTCATGGTGCAGCTTGCGCACCTTGCGAGCGCTGGACTTGACGATGGTGTGGCCCAGCGTGACCTGGCCGTCGCCGCCGATGGCGACTTGCCAGCCGGTCGGCGTCTTGCGCCGCACGCTGAGGATGGTGGTGCCGTGATAAGTTTCCATGGTGACTCTGGATCTGGGGGCGGAGGAGGCGGGCACAAGGGGCGCAGATCAGCAACAGGGCCAGATCCGAGCGCGCACCGCGGCACAGAAATCGGGGCTGCAGCCCCGGCGCGCCGACTCAGAGGCTGAGCGTTTTTCGGCCGTGCTTGAAGGGCGCCTCCAAGCGCCTCCGATCTAGGCGCAAAGCACAGCCATAGCGCGTGCTATGGCGAGCATTTGCAACGACGAGCGGGGGAGTTTGGAGGTGCAAAGCGGGCATGGGTGAAAGGCTCTCAGCCTCTCAGGCCTGGCGCAGCTGGACCTGGGCGTGCTCGACGATGCCCATGGCGCCGAACATCAGGGCCACCAGGCGATGGACCTCGGTGAAGCGCACCGAGCGGCCTTCGGCGCGCTTGGCAATCACCCAGTTGAGCAAATCACCGGCGGCGATGAAGTCGACCCGGATCAGCAAGGCGCAAGAGATGTGCACCACTTGAGCCACGCCCAGGCGGTGGTCCAGCATGGCCAGCAGGTTGCCGATGTCGCCAGACAGCTGGCCGGACATCTCCAACGAGGTCACGCTGTAGCCCGAGCGGCCCTCCGCCGGGCCTTGCACGGTGGTCGTGGCTTCGCTCAGCACCGACATGGGCGCAGACTGGGTGTGCTGGGCCGAGCCGCCAACCCGGGCCGAGCAGCGGGTCGGCTCCCAACTGGGTGGTGACACCTCGTAGGTCACGCAGTAGT
>CALRVU010000461.1:0-3633 GCA_943371685.1 Bordetella parapertussis
TGGATGCAGTCGGCGCAGCTCGCAGCGGGGAGCGGCCGGCACCTGACCGGCACCCTGGTCGCGCTGACCGTGCCCGTGGCCGGCGCGCTGATGTGGACGCTGCTGCAGACCAATGCGGCGCGCAGCGCCAGCCAGAACACCGACATGACGCCGGCCGTGCTGGTCGGGGCCGTGCTGTCAGCCGCAATCACGCTGCCGCTGTCGTGGCCGCTGCAAGCCACGGTCCATGACATCGGCTGGCTCAGCCTGCTGGGCCTGGTTCAGCTGGCGATCCCCTGCATGCTGGCGGTGGCCGCAGGCAAGGTGCTGCGGGCACCCGAAGCCGCATTGCTGGGCTTGCTGGAAGTGGTGTTCGGCGTCAGCTGGGCCTGGCTGGGCACCAGCGAACGCCCGTCAGTGGCCGTGGCCGGCGGCGGCGCCCTGGTGCTGATCGCACTCGCGGGCAATGAGCTGCTGGCTTTGCGGGCGTCTCGGCAATCCACCGCCGCCCCGACCACATCGGGCGACAATGCCCAGCTGTCTTGAGTCCTCATTCGTCGAAGCCATCACCATGAACACCACGCCCGCCTTTCCCGACCTCTGCTCCGGTGGCCATGTGCTGGGTGAGCAACGCGGCGATGTGGCCGTGATCACCTTGAACCGGCCGGGCGCGCTGAACGCGCTGTCGCTGCCCATGGTTCGGGACCTGACCAGCCTGCTGCTGCACTTCGGTGAGTCGCCCGGCGTGCAAGCGGTGGTCATGCAAGGCGCGGGCCGCGAGGGCAAGCCGCCAGCGTTCTGTGCCGGTGGCGACATCCGCTTCTTCCATCAGGCGGCCCTGGCCGGGGACCCGCGGCTGGAGGACTTCTTCACGGAAGAGTACGCACTCAACCACCTGATCCATCACTACCCCAAACCCATCGTCGCCCTGATGGACGGCATCTGCATGGGTGGCGGCATGGGCATCAGCCAGGGCAGCCGCGCCCGCGTGGTGACCGAGCTGAGCAAGCTGGCCATGCCCGAGACGCACATCGGTCTGTTTCCGGATGTGGGCGGCGGCTGGTTCATGAGCCGCTGCCCCGGCCACCTGGGCGAATACCTGGCGCTGACCGGCGTGACACTGGGCGCAGCCGATGCGCTGGCCTGCGGCTGGGCTGATCAGTTCATCCCGGCCGCCAAGCTGCCCGCCTTGGTGGAGGCCCTGACGGGTCAGCCCCATGCGTCGGCCGAGGCCGTGCTGGCCACCGTCCAGGCCTGGGCCGAACCAGCAGGCGAGGGCGGTCTGGCCGATCAGCGCGCTGCCATTGACTTGCACTTCAGCCTGCCCAGCGTGTCGGCCATCGAAGCCTCGCTGAAGGCCGACCCTTCCGCCTTTGCCCAGGCCACCCTGGCGATCCTGCACAAGCGTTCGCCGCTGATGATGGCCGTGACCCTGCGCCAGGTCCGGCTGGCCCGCAGCATGAGCCTGGCCGATGCCCTGCGCATGGAGCGTGATCTGGTTCGCCATGCTTTCCATCTGCGCCCTGGAACGGCCAGTGAAACCATCGAAGGCATCCGCGCCCTGGTCATCGACAAGGACCATCAGCCGCGCTGGAACCCCTCCCACATCAGCGATGTGACCGACGCGCAGGTCGACGCCTACTTCAACAGCCCCTGGCCAGCGGCCGTGCACCCTTTGCGCGCACTGGACTGAGCCTTGCAGGCTCAGCCTCGCCGCGCCATGCCCAGCCCCGGTTCCTGATCCGTATGAACGAAACCCTCGCGGCCGCGCCAGCAGCCACCAACCCAGACCTTGCGGCGCTGGCAAGCGCCAGCCCCTGGCGCCTGTCGGTGGCGCCCATGATGGACTGGACAGACCGGCACTGCCGAGTTTTCCACCGGCGGCTGAGCCGCCACACCCGGCTCTACACCGAGATGGTCACCACGGGTGCGCTGCGGCATGGTGATCAGGCCCGACACCTCGACTACGACGCATTCGAGCATCCTGTCGCCTTGCAGCTCGGTGGCAGTGAGCCGGCTGAGCTGGCCTACAGCACCACGCTGGCGCGGCAGTGGGGTTATGACGAAGTCAATCTCAACTGCGGTTGTCCGAGCGAGCGCGTGCAGCGCGGTGCCTTCGGCGCCTGCCTGATGGCCGAGGCGCCACTGGTGGCCGAATGCGTCCGGGCCATGGTCGAGGCGGCCCAGCCGCTGCAGGCGGGCCAAAGCGCGCTGCCCATCACCGTCAAGCACCGCATCGGCATCGATCGCGAAGAGAGCTATGGCTTCGTCCGCGATTTCGTCGGCACGGTGGCCGAGGCGGGCTGCGAAGTCTTCATCGTCCATGCCCGCAACGCCTGGCTCAAGGGCTTGAGCCCCAAGGAGAACCGCGAGATCCCGCCGCTGCGCTACGAGCTGGTCCACCAGCTCAAGCGAGACTTCCCGCATCTCACCGTGGTCATCAATGGCGGCCTGCGCAGCAGCGAGGAAATTGCGCACCACCTGCAGTTCGTCGATGGGGTGATGATCGGCCGAGAGGCCTATCACAACCCCTGGGTGATGGCCGACTGGGATGAGCGCTTCTTCGGCCGTGCAGACCGCTTGCCGCTGCAACGGCTGGAGGTTGAATCGGCCATGGTTGAGTACATGGCAGCGCGCGGCGCCGCCGCCGGCACCCCCTGGCCGCACGTGGCCAGGCACATGCTGGGGCTTTGGAACGGCACGCCGGGGGCCCGCCGTTGGCGCCAGGTCTGGTCAGACCACCACTTGAAGGCAGAGCCGCCGGCCCGCGTCTTTTCGCTGGCCCACCCCGACTGAACGGCACTGCAATTGCTCACAGTCTGCGCCGGCGGTTTGGGCAGAATGCACGGGCACCCGGCCGGGTGCGACGACCGACATCAGCCCGACAAGCAGCATTTTGGAGACGCGGACATGCCAGCTTGCGCAGCGACGAAGACAGACCACCTCGCTCAGCCGTTCGCCCGTTGGCGCAGCGGGCTGGCGCCTGCGGACTCCGTGCAGTTGAGCCGTCCGGCAACCCTCGCCAGCCTGCTGACGGGCTTGGTGATGTTGACCACGTTGCCAGGATGCGGCGGGGCGGACCCCAGCAACAGCACCGGACAAGCCGTGGCTGGCGACGCGCGGCGGCAAAGCCAGGGCCTGGCATCTGCCGGCACGGTGAGTGCACTGGATGCGGTGCGCCTGGCCAACCAGGCCAGCATGGGCCCCTCCGAGGCCCTGCTCGCCGAGATCCAGGCCGCAGGCACGCCAGCGGCCTGGATCAAGGCTCAGATGAAGCTGGATGTGTCGCGCTATCGATCCGGCGGCACTGAGGCGGTGCACAAGAACGTCGATGAGCTGGGCTACTGCGGCCAGCCATCGCAGGTCGGCAATGTTCATTGCTGGCGCGACAATTTCTCGACTGAGCCTCTGGCCTGGGACTTCTACCGCAACGCCACCACCCAGCCTGATCAGTTGCGCCAGCGGGTGGCGCTGGCACTGCATCAGTTCCTGGTGGTCAGCGGCCACGAGATCGGTGGCACGTATGGCTTGCGCAACTACCAGAACAACTTCCTGAGTCTGGCTTTTGGCAACTACCGCGATGTCTTGCGCAAGGTCATCCTGTCCCCGGTGATGGGAGACTACCTCGACCATGTGAACAATGACAAGGCTGCA